>NZ_JBWKWB010000019.1:0-108166 GCF_059421985.1 Pseudomonas sp. GW821-FHT02A11 | reverse complement strand
CCGATTTTTCGCGAATGAATTCGCTCCCACAGTTGGATCCGGGCCCGGCCTTGCACTCGCAGCGACTGCGGATTTCTGTGGGAGCGAATTCATTCGCGATTGGCCGGTACATCCGACACATCTGCATCGCCCGTCCGATTTTTCGCGAATGAATTCGCTCCCACAGTTGGATCCGGGCCCGGCCTTGCACTCGCAGCGACTGCGGATTTCTGCGGGAGCGAATTCATTCGCGATTGGCCGTTACATCCGACACATCTTTATTGGTTGTACTGACGTCTCGCGAATGAATCGCTCCCACAGGGAGAACATCGTCAGTCTAGATTCCGCTAAACCAGTTGTACCCCTGATCCTCCCAATACCCGCCCGGGTAATCGTTGGTCACGAAGATCTCGACGATGTGCTTGGGGTTCTTGAAGCCCAGTTTGGTCGGTACGCGGATGCGCAGCGGGTAGCCGTAGCTGGGTGGCAGCGCGACCTCACCGAAATCCAGCGCCAGCAGCGTTTGCGGGTGCAGCGCGGTGGGCATGTCCAGGCTTGAGTAATAACGGTCAGCGCACTTGAAGCCGACGAACTTGGCCGTGGTGTCTGCGCCCACATGCTCAAGAAAGGTCTTGAGCGGCACACCGCCCCACTGCCCGATCGCGCTCCAGCCTTCAACGCAGATCAGCCGCGTGATGTCGGTGCGCTGCGGCAGTTTGCGCAGGCCGTCCAGGGTCCAGGGCGCCTTGTCGCGCACCCGTCCCGAGACGCCGAGTTTCCAGTCGGCGACGTCCAGATCCGGAATGTCGTCCTCGGCGTAAAAGGCGTTGAACGGGAATGGATTGCGGATTTGCTCTTTGCTGAAGGTCGGCGCCAGTTTCTGCCCGCTGAACAACCAGGCCTGAACTCGGTCGTTCCAGCGCGACATGGTCCACAGCACCTTGTCCACCTGGTCGCCATCCTGCAGGTTGCAGCCGCTGAGCATGGCCATCGCGCCGACGGTCAGGCCGCCTTTGAGGAAGTGACGACGTTGAAGGTTTTCCAGCTGTGTCTGTTGCGCCGGTTCCAGCCGGATGCGCTGGATGGCGCGTTTTTTCGGTTCAATCATGCTCGACCTTCCCGCTTTCAATCACACGCGTGCCGCCGGTGATCATCGGCAACAGGGTTTTGGGCACCAGCAACACCAGCGCCAGGTGCATTACGACAAACGCGCCAATGGCCGCCATGGCGGCAAAATGCACGAAACGGGCGAAGTCATAACCGCCCAGCAGCGCGGTGAGTTCCTGCAGCTGAATGGGCTTCCAGATCGCCAGCCCCGAGACCACGATCAACACCCCTGCCGCCAGCACCAGCCAATACATCAAACGCTGGACGGCGTTGTACACGCCCTTCTCGTGCTTGAGGCGAAAGCGCAGGGCGTCGAGCAGATCGCGCTTCACGGCGTTGGGTGTGACCGGCAGGAAGTCGCGCTTGAAGTGTTTGCTGAACAGCCCGTACAGCACGTAAATCAGGCCGTTGATCACCAACAGCCACATCACTGCAAAGTGCCAGGCCAGCGCCCCGCCGAGCCAGCCGCCGAGAGTGAAATCCCGGGGGAAGGAGAAGCGGAACAGGGGCGATGCGTTGTAGATGCCCCAGCCACTCATGAACATGCAGACCATGCCGAAGGCGTTGATCCAGTGCGTGAGGCGAATGGGCCAGGGGTGGATTCTGGTTTTTTTCATGGTTTCTCCGGCAGCAAACTTACCCCTGTGGGAGCGAATTCATTCGCGAAAAATGGGCCAGACGATGGAGATGCGCCGTCTGAACCCACGTCTCGCGAATGAATTCGCTCCCACAGGGTTTCATGTCAACCGTCGATTCAACGGTGTTTCAAAAAACACATTACATCGGCGGCTGGAAACCATCCTTGCCAACGGCTACACCGCGCGCGGTCTTGCCATCTTCAGCCGGGAAGACCACTACCTTGGCGCCCTTGACCAGCTCGTCAACCTTGCCGGCCTGTACATAGGCGATCGGCACGTCGTCCGGCACCACCAGCTGCTTCTCGCCACCTTTATAGCTCACGCTCAGGGTGCGGCCGTTGGCGTTGGTCAGCTTGCCCACGGTGCCATTGGTCATGGTGCCGGTGCTGCCGTCGGCGTTTTGCCAGCCGTAGTGGCCTTCGCCGCTGCCCTTAAGGCTCGCTTCGAACACGGTCACTTCCAGCGCTTTCAGGGTGCCGTCGGCCTGTGGCGTGGCGGCCGAGCCGATGAAGCTGTCGGATTTGATCGAGCCGATGTCCGTCTTGGACACCAGACGCACGCCAGTCTTGTCGGTCAAGCCAATACTTTGATGAGCGCCGGCACGGGTGGTGAAGTTCAAGGTGTTGTTTTCGACGCTGTCGACCGTGCCACGCAGCGGCTTGACCACCGGCATGTCGGCGGCCGAGGCCATCACGGCAGCGCTAAGCGCAAGCAGGCCGAAGGTGGCGGACAGTGCAGTCTTGATTTTCATTGTGACGATCCTTGAGGGCAGGTTGATGAAGCACATGATGCGTTGGATGACAGCCATCCTCCGCCCGCAACCGGTACCGCACAATGACCGGGCGATGACATTTTTGTCATTCGCGCGCCTGTCTTCACGACCCGGAATCAATGACAAAAATGTAACCGACCGCGCGCCCCCAGTTGGTTAAACTCCGCACACGACGCGGCATCCAGCCGTTTCGGCTTTTCATCTGATGCACGTCCGGTCCTGCCCCGCGATGTGAAGCGAGCCCCGCACACGATGCACATCCTGCTTATTGAAGACGACACCAAGACCGGCGAGTACCTGAAAAAGGGCCTCAGCGAATCCGGCTACAAGGTCGACTGGACCCAGCACGGCGCCGATGGCCTGCACATGGCGCTGGAGCAGCGTTACGACCTGTTGGTGCTGGATGTGATGCTGCCGGGGATCGATGGCTGGCAGATCATCGAAATCCTGCGGGCCAAACAGGACGTGCCGGTGCTGTTCCTCACGGCCCGCGATCAGTTGCAGGACCGCATTCGCGGGCTGGAACTGGGGGCTGACGACTACCTGGTCAAGCCGTTTTCCTTCACCGAACTGCTGCTGCGCATCCGCACCATTCTGCGCCGTGGCGTGGTCCGCGAGGCCGATCACTTTCACCTGGCCGACCTTGAGCTGGACCTGCTGCGCCGCCGGGTCACGCGCCAGCAACAGGTGATGACCCTGACCAACAAGGAATTCGCCCTGCTGCATCTGTTCCTGCGTCGCGAAGGCGATGTGCTGTCACGGGCGCAAATCGCCTCGGAGGTCTGGGACATGAACTTCGACAGCGACACCAACGTGGTCGACGTGGCGATCAAGCGCCTGCGCAGCAAGGTCGACCTGCCCTACCCGGTCAAACTCATCCACACCGTGCGCGGCATCGGTTATGTCTGCGAGGTGCGGCCATGCGAGCCCGACGCCAGCCCTCTCTGACCCTGCGCTCGACCCTGGCGTTTGCCGTGGTGGCCATGCTCGCCGTGGCCAGCGCCGGAATGTACCTATACGAGACCATGAAAGCCTCGGTGATGACCCGCAGCGATCACGCCGTGTTGGCGCGGCTCGATCACTTTCGCAAGCTGCTGCAATACGACCTCACCCTCGACACCCTGCAAAGCAGCCCGCAGCTGTTCGAGAACATGCTCGACAGCGAGGACGACATTTTCATTATTGGCGAACCGGGCAAGGCGCCCGTGATCATGGTCAACCCGCTGCACGCGACGTTGCCCCAGATGCCGGTTGTCCAGGCGGGTCAGCCGCTCAGCGTCGCCGACATGCGCAGCGGTGTGGTCAGCGACGACGTGCCGATGCGCGCAGCTACGGTGGCGGCGATCTCCGGCGGCCGGGTCGTGCATCTGACGGCTGCACACCTGGCCGTGAAAGAAATGGCCACCTTGACCAACTTCCGCAATCGCATCCTGTTTTCGGTGGCGCTGGCGTTCCTGCTGACCGCAGGGCTTGGCTATCTGCTGCTGCGTCGGGGGTTGCGACCGCTGCGCAGAATGGCCGATCACGCCACCGCCATCACCCCGGCGCGCCTGGACAGCCGCATGGACAGCCGCGACACCCCGGTGGAACTGCAGCAGTTGAGCGACGCCTACAACGCGATGCTCGACCGGCTCGCCGACGGCTATCAGCGCCTGACGCAGTTTTCCGCCGACCTGGCCCATGAAATCCGCACGCCCGTGGGTTCATTGATGGGCCACTGCCAGGTCGCCCTCAGGCAGCCGCGCACGGCCGATGAATACCAGATGCTGCTGGCTTCCAACCTGGAAGAACTGGAGCGGATTTCGCGCATGGTCGAGAGCATCCTGTTTCTCGCCCGCGCTGATGACGCCCAGGCTGCGCTGAATCGGCAGTCGCTGAACCTGCACGATGAACTGCAGCGGGTTACCGGGTATTTCGAGGGGTTGGCCGAAGAACGGCAGATGACCTTCAACGTTTCAGGCGACGGCTTGCTCGACGCCGACCCTCTGCTGCTGCGCAGGGCGTTGAGCAATCTGGTGGCCAACGCCATCCGCTATGCCGACGAGGGCAGCGAGATTGAGATTCGCGTGGCTCGTAGTACAGCGCGCTGCCGGATTGAAGTGGAAAATCAGGGGCCGGTCCTGAGCGAATCGGCCTTGGGCAAGCTGTTCGACCGCTTCTACCGCGCCGACGCTTCCCGCCATCAGAGTTCCGATTCCAACGGGCTGGGACTGGCGATCGTCGCGGCGATCATGCAGTTGCATGGGGGTGAAGTGGCGGTGAGTCAGCCGGTGCAAGGGAGAATCTGTTTCTCGCTGATCTTCCCGGCAACCTGAATCACGGCCCTGCCCCCCACAGGTCCTGTAGGAGCACTGGAGCTGTGCAACAGTGGCGAATGCGGTTCATCTGAAGCACCGCATTCGCTGCCGTCGTAACCTCCGACGTCTCCTACAGGTTTTGTGCAGGCCCGGAAGATCGCGACCGATCCCTTTCACGCCTTCTTGTCGTGAGAGATCTGCAATTTGTAGAACGTTGCCGCCCCGCCTTCGGTTGCGTACCCGGTGTTGTCCTGGGTGTAGACCCCCGCCTTGAAGTACAGCTGTTTGCCATTCCAGCTCGCGTCCAGCTTGCTGCCCCACTGCATGTCGTGGGCGTTGACCGTCAGGTTGCCGGTCGGAGTCAGGTGGATGGTGTAGGTGAAGCGCTCCTTGAGCAGCACGCCGGTGGCGATCTGGATCACCTCGGGCTCTGAAGTTGGTGTCACCCGAAACTTGGCGACGATGTTGCCGGTCTGAGTTTTTTCCTTGTACTGGTACTCCAGCTTGATCAGCGGCTCGGTGCTGCCATAGCAGTGGATCTGGCCGATGACGATCTTGCCGGACGAGGGCACCTGATCCACGGTCAGCGCTGCGCGCAAGAAGTTGTCCGCCTGATTGTAGGTCCAGTTGTGTACGGCGCCGTTGGCGTAGGTTTCGCGCAATTCCGTGCGGGGGTAGACGGCGTTGTCCGTTTTCGAGCCGGTCACCGGCGCCCAGAAAAACAGTGTGTCGCCGGAGCGGAAATAACCATCCTGGTAGCCCGACATCAGCTTGGGGGTGTCGATGGTGGCGGCAGGAACGCCGACAGGTACGGAGAGGTTCCAGGTAGCAAGGTCGATCATGTTGCGCTCGTGGGTGCGCAACGCGCACCAGCTAAGGAATGTCTCTGGCTCGGGGGTTTGCGCCCCGCTGCCCGTCGCCTTAGCTATCGGCTGAATCGGTTGTTCTTTAGCCTAAGGCCCCAGTCAAGAAACCGCCGAAATCGATCAAAAAACAGACAGTGCCACCATCTTGAGATCACGCAATTCAAACGCTTGATTGCGCGATATTTGATCAACGTCCCGATTTCGGGACACGACACGCTTGATTTATGGCGTCATTTTTTTGGACATGCGAGAGAGCAAATCTGCGATTAGGTTCAAAAATCCCTCAAAAGCCCGACAGACGGTCCGCAGATTTCCTATGGGAGCGAATTCATTCGCGATGCAATCGCTCAAACGATGACCTCAGTCGTGTGTCCCGGCCCCTCGCGCATAAATTCGCTCCCACAGCGACACCACCCATCTGGGTCTTCCACATTTCAATTGACGAAAAAACTTTGTTACCGGATATTAATAGTTAGCTACCTAATAATACGGCGTCTAATCATTCACTGCCTAACCAAATTCTGTCTGTCGATCAACCCAGTGGCACTCTCATGACCCTTGACTCATTGCAAATGCACATCACCGGCGGCGTGGTCGCAGCGTCCCGACAATGGCGCCGCGTGTGTCAGACCACGCTGATGAATTACGGCGTCTCCGAGGCCTGCGCAGGTCCGCTTTTGATGATCGCGCGGCTGGGGGAAAACGTGCGTCAGGTCACCGTGGCCCACGCCTGTGGCCTGGAAAGCCCATCGTTGGTGCGTCTGCTCGATCAGTTGGGCAAGGCCGATCTGGTGCAACGTACTGAAGACCCGACCGACCGCCGCGCCAAGGTCCTGAGCCTGACCGAACAAGGTCGCACCCTGGCCAACTCCATCGAAGACGAGCTGATCCGCCTGCGTCGCGACGTGTTCGGCGACCTCGATCCGGCTGACCTGGAAGCCACCCTGCGCGTGTTCAAAGCCTTCGCCAACGCCAGTCCCGTGGGGCCGGAGCTGTCATCTTGAAAGACATGTTCAAAGGCTTCTTTCAGGGCGTGCCGCCCTCTCGCGACTGGTTCTACGGCGTGCGCACCTTCGCCGCGTCCATGCTCGCCCTGTATCTGGCGCTGATTTTCGAACTGCCGCGCCCTTACTGGGCAATGGCCACGGTGTATATCGTCTCCAGCCCCTTCGTTGCACCCACCAGTTCCAAGGCGCTGTACCGCGCGGCGGGGACATTCCTTGGCGCTGCGGCGTCGGTGCTGGTGGTGCCGATGTTCGTGCAGACGCCGTTTCTGCTGGCAGTGGTCATCGCCCTGTGGACCGGCACCCTGCTCTTCCTGTCGCTGCACCTGCGCACCGCCAACAGCTACGCGCTGATGCTGGCGGGCTACACCATGCCGCTGATTTCCTTTCCGGTGGTCGACAACCCTCAGGCGGTGTTCGACATCGCCGTATCGCGGACCGAAGAAATCCTCCTTGGCATCGTCTGCGCCGCCGTGATCGGCGCGATGTTCTGGCCCCGTCGGCTGGCGCCGGTGCTGGTTGATTCCATGGGCAAATGGTTCAAGGACGCCTCGACCTACAGCGACCTGTTCCTGGCCCGCAGCGCCACGCCGGAAAGCGTCGGAGCCTTGCGCACCGCCATGGTCGGCACCTTCAACACGCTGGAACTGATGATCGGCCAGTTGCCCCACGAAGGCGCCCATCGCCAGACCGTGCGCAACGCCAGGGAACTGCGCGGCCGGATGATCCATCTGCTGCCGGTGATCGACGCCCTCGACGACGCGCTCTGGGCCCTGGAGCGTCGCACCCCGGAACTGGTGGCCGACCTCGCGCCGCTGATCATCGAATGCCGCGACTGGGTGGACAAGACCGCCGAAGGCGCACCGGTCAACTACTGGGAAGCGCTGCACGCCGAGCTCGATCGCCTGCAACCGACCCCGGCACAGCTCGACGATCGTCGCCAGTTGCTGCTGTCCAACGCGCTGTATCGCCTGCGTGAGTGGATCGACCTGTGGCAGGACTGCCGCAGCCTGCAACACGCCATCGAAACCGACGATCACCGCCCATGGCGCGCGGTATATCGTCACTGGCGTCTGGGCCGACTGTCGCCGTTCCTCGACAAGGGCATGATGCTGTATTCGGTGGCCACCTCGGTCAGCGCGATCATCGTAGCCTCCGTGCTGTGGATTCTGCTGGGCTGGCAGGACGGCGCCAGTGCCGTGGCCCTGGCGGCGGTGTCGTGCAGCTTCTTCGCGGCGATGGATGACCCGGCCCCGCAGATCTACCGGTTCTTCTTCTGGACCTTCATGTCGGTGATCTTCGCCAGCCTCTATCTGTTCGTGGTGCTGCCGAACCTGCATGACTTCCCGATGCTGGTGCTGGCCTTCGCCGTGCCGTTCATCTGCGTCGGCACCCTGACCGTGCAGCCGAAGTTCTACCTGGGCACGCTGCTGACCATCGTCAACACCTCATCGTTCATCAGTATCCAGAGCGCCTACGACGCCGACTTTCTCAACTTCGTGAATTCCAACCTTGCCGGTCCCGCAGGCTTGGCGTTCGCCTTTGTCTGGACCCTGATCGTGCGACCGTTCGGCACCGAAGTGGCGGCCAAGCGCCTGACCCGCTTCAGCTGGAACGACATCGTCTCGCTCAGTGAAGAAGCCACCCTGGCCGAACACCGGCAGATGGGCGTGCGCATGCTCGACCGCCTGATGCAGCACCTGCCGCGTCTGGCCATCACCGCCCAGGACAGCAACATCGCCCTGCGCGAGGTGCGCGTGGCGCTGAACATGCTTGACCTGTTGGCCTACATGCCAAGGGTGCAGGCCGTGCCGCGACAGTTGCTGCGGCAGGTAGCCACGGAAGTCGGCACGTATTTTCGTGCCTGCCTCAAGGCTCGCGAGCGTTTGCCCGCGCCCAAGGGTCTGTTGAGGACCATGGACCGCGCGCGCCGCTCGCTGACCTTTGACTGGATGGGCGATGACGAATCGCGCCTGCACCTGCTGCATGCCCTGAGCGGCCTGCGCCTGGCGCTGTTGCCGGGGGTGGAAATCGTCGACGTGCTCGCCGAGCAGGAAGAACAACCGCCGTACGGCATCGATGGAGCGCCACTGTGATCGGTGATCTGGATATCAGCGGGATTTTCCTGCCTACCTTTCTGGTGCTGATGGGCATCGCCTATGTGATCTTTCTGGTGGTCCACGCCGTGCTGTCGCGTGTCCACTTCTATCGCCTGGTCTGGCACCGGGCTTTGTTCAACGTCGGTCTGTACGCCCTGCTGCTCGGCGTGGTGGATACCCTCAGTCGCTACTTGATGAGCTGAAATGAAAAAACCTCTACTGACTTTGGGCCGTGTGGTCCTGACACTGCTGGTCATCATCCTCGCTGCCGTCGTGGTCTGGCGCATGGTGATGTATTACATGTACGCACCCTGGACCCGCGACGGCCACATCCGTGCCGACGTGATCCAGATCGCCCCGGACGTCTCCGGCCTGATCGAAAAGGTCTCGGTCACCGACAACCAGGCGATCAGCAAGGGCCAGGTGCTGTTCACCATCGATCAGGACCGCTTCCGTCTGGCCCTGCGCCAGGCCCAGGCGACCGTGGCCGAACGCAAGGAAACCTGGGAACAGGCCCAGCGCGAGAACAAGCGTAACCGTGGCCTGGGCAACCTGGTCGCCCGCGAGCAACTGGAAGAAAGCCAGTCCAAGGAAGCCCGCGCACTGTCGGCGTTGAACGAAGCGCAAGTGGCGGTGGACGCGGCCCAGTTGAACCTGGACCGTTCGGTAATCCGCAGCCCTGTGGACGGCTACCTCAACGACCGCGCGCCGCGGGATCACGAGTTCGTCAGCGCCGGTCGCCCCGTTTTGTCGGTGGTGGACAGCGCCTCTTACCACATCGACGGCTATTTCGAAGAAACCAAACTGGACGGCATTCGCATCGGCTCCGCTGTGGACATCCGCGTGATCGGCGACAACGCCCGTCTGCGTGGTCACGTGGTCAGCATCGTCGCCGGTATCGAAGACCGCGACCGCACCAGCGGCAACAACCTGCTGCCCAATGTGAACCCTGCATTCAGCTGGGTACGCCTGGCTCAGCGTATCCCGGTGCGTATCGCCTTCGATGAAGTGCCGCAGGACTTCCGCATGATCGCCGGGCGTACCGCCACGGTATCGATAATCGACAATGCACAGGCTGACCAGCACGCCGCCAAAACCACGGATAAAGGAGTCGCTCAATGAAACACAGCGCGCGCCTGCTGACCGTCGGTTTAGGCATGCTTCTGTCGGCGTGCACTGTGGTTGGCCCCAATTACAGCCTGCCCAAGGACGCCGCCGTCAACCGCGTGGACCTGCAGGACGAGATTGCCGGATCGTCGTCGAATGTGATCTCGGCGCCGGTGCCAGCTGACTGGTGGCGCCTGTACCACGACCCGAAACTCGACGAGCTGGTGCGTCAGGCGCTGGTGTCCAGCACCGACCTGCGCGTCGCTGCCGCTAACCTGCAACGGGCGCGTTATCAGACGGATGAAGCAGACGCCGCCGGTGGTTTCACCAACACCGCCAAGGCGGGGGTGCAGCGCCTGCAGGAAGCCGGTCAGGCGTTTCTGCTGCCGGAAAAGGTCCCGGTCGCCAACGTCGCCGATGTCGGCCTGACCACCTCGTATCAATTCGACCTGTTCGGCGTGCTGCAACGGGGCATCGAAGCAGCGCAGGCCAGCACTGACGCGGCCCAGGCGGCGGTCGACACCGCGCGTATCACCCTGGTGGCGGATGTCGTGCGTTCGTACACGCAGATTTGCGCAGCCAACGAAGAGCGCAACATCGCCCTGCACT
Source organism: Pseudomonas sp. GW821-FHT02A11 (assembly GCF_059421985.1). Taxonomy (NCBI): domain Bacteria; kingdom Pseudomonadati; phylum Pseudomonadota; class Gammaproteobacteria; order Pseudomonadales; family Pseudomonadaceae; genus Pseudomonas; species Pseudomonas sp. GW821-FHT02A11. The sequence goes on along the minus strand of NZ_JBWKWB010000019.1, from coordinate 97,688 downwards.
CTCTCGATCTGCAAAAGCAGAGCGTCGACCTGACCCAGCGCCTGCGCGATGCCGGCCGTGGTGACGAGACGCAAGTGACCCGTTCGCAAACCCAGTTCAAATCCCTGCGCGCCGAACTGCCGCGTTATGAAGCCGCGCAACGGGCCGGGATGTATCGCTTGTCGATGCTGCTGGCCAAGCCGCTGGATCAACTGCCCAAAGGCGTGGCCGACTGCGCCGAGCTGCCGCACATCGCCCAGGTGATGCCGGTGGGCGATGGCGCCGCTCTGCTTAAGCGTCGCCCCGATGTGCGTCAGGCCGAGCGTCGTCTGGCGGTGTCCAGCGCGGCGATTGGCGTGGCCACCGGCGAGCTGTATCCGGACATCAGCATCGGCGCCACCGTCGGCACCGTAGGCATCCTCAAGGAACTGGGCGATCCGTCGACCAACCGCTGGGGCTTTGGCGGCGTGATCAACTGGACCATCCCGTCCAACGGCGCCCGCGCGCGAATTCACGTGGCCGAAGCCTCGAACCAGGCGGCCCTGGCGCATTTCGACGGCGTGGTGCTCAACGCCGTGCGCGAAGCCCAGACCAGCCTGTCGCAGTACACCGCCCTGCTGGAACGCCGTGATGCCCTGGCTGACACTGAAGCGTCCGCCAAACAGGCCGCCGACCAGACTCATCGCTTTTTCATGGCAGGCCGCGAGTCATTCCTCGCGGACCTGCAGGCCACTCGCACCTACACCGACGTGACCGCGCAACTGGCGGCGGCCAATACCCAGGTGGCCATGGGGCAGATCGATCTGTTCCTGGCGCTGGGTGGGGGTTGGGAGAACAAGCAGGCGGAACAGGCACCCAAATAAAGGCGCAGAGCGAAACCTGTGGGAGCGAATTCATTCGCGATGCGGTGGTACACACGATATTTCTCTATCGGGTGTACTGGCCCGTCGCGAATGAATTCGCTCCCACAGAGGTTTCGACCGAAACATCGCGTTTGCCGCCCCTCCCCTGCACCGGCCACATGAAATTGAACCACTGCCCGCCTGCACTGCCTGAGTTCTCACGACACCCACTGGCAGGAGGCACCCCATGCGTACGCTACTACTGGCTGACAAACTCGTCCCTGTCATTGGGCAGGGCACCTGGCACATGGGCGAGGATCGCCATCAGCGTCAGGCCGAGGTGAAGGCGCTGCAGTTGGGTATCGACCTGGGTCTGACCCTGATCGACACCGCCGAGATGTACGGCGAAGGGGGCGCTGAAGAGGTGGTCGGTCAGGCCATCGCCGGCAAGCGCGATCAAGTCACGCTGGTGAGCAAGGTCTATCCCCACAACGCCAGCCGCAAAGGCATTCCTGCCGCATGTGAGCGCAGTCTGCAACGGCTGAAGACCGATCACATCGACCTCTACCTGCTGCACTGGCCGGGCTCCTACCCCCTCGATGAGACCATCGAAGCCTTTGAGCGTCTGCGTGAAGCCGGCAAGATCGGCCGCTGGGGTGTGTCCAATTTCGACGTGTCGGACCTGCTGGAATTGAACGACCCACGCTGCGCCACTAACCAGGTGCTCTACAACCCCGAAGAGCGCGGTATCGAATACGACCTCCTTCCCTGGATGGAAACCGCCAACATGCCGCTCATGGCCTACTGCCCCATCGGTCAGGCCGGTAACTTGCTGATGAACCCGGCCATTCTCGAAGTCGCGGAACGCCACGACGCCACCCCTGCGCAAATCAGCCTGGCCTGGGTGCTGCGCCAGGAAGGGGTGATCGCCATTCCCAAGGCCGTCGATCCGCACCACCTAGCGTTGAACGCCGACGCGCTGCGCATCGAACTGAGCATCGAGGATGAATTGCTGATCGACACTTCCTGGCCCGCACCGATTCGCAAGCGGCCCCTGGCGATGGTTTGACAGCCCTTGTAGGAGCGCGCTCGCCCGCGATAGCGATGCACCCATGAAACACGTTGGGCTGACACGCCGCCATCGCGGGCAAGCGCGCTCCTACAGATGAACGTGCAATCAGCTGATACAAACGGTCACAAAACTGTCAAAAACCCTTGCCATGATGCCGCTTTCGATCCTGTGCCCTCCGGCACTTTTCGCCTGCGAGCCTTCATGAATCAAAGCATCGCCCGCCATCAGGACTCTGACATTTTCGGCCTGCTGTACGGATTCCGCTTTCGCCCAGGCGAGCCAGCACGTGAGGTCGATTCACTCACGGCATTGCAGTGTCTGCGCAACCCGGCCGACCCCACCGAATTCGTCTGGCTGCACCTGAACCTGGCCCATGCCAGTTGCGAGCGCTGGCTGAAAACCAATCTCGAACTGCCGGACGAATTTCTTGAAGCCCTGCATGAGGGCTCGCGTTCGACCCGCATCGAGCACGTCGACTCCGCGCTGCTGGCGGTGGTCAACGACGTGGTGTTCGATTTCAACCGGGTGTCCACCGACATCGCCACGTTGTGGGTCTGCGTGCGCAGTAACCTGATGATCTCGGCGCGGCATCAGCCGTTGCGCTCGGTGGACAAGCTGCGTTCGTCGGTCAAACAAGGCGAGATTTTCCGCTCCCCCCTCGAACTGCTGGCGCATCTGCTGCGCGATCAAAGTGAGGTGCTCGCGCAATTCATGCGCAAGACCAGCATCAGCGTGGACAAGATCGAAGACCAGCTGTTGTCCCAACGGCTGAGCAACAACCGCACTGAGCTTGGCACCATGCGCCGGGTGCTGGTGCGGCTGCAACGTCTGCTGGCGCTGGAACCGGGCTCGCTGATGCGCCTGCTGCATCGCCCGCCGCAATGGTTGCTGGAAGAGGATTTGCAGGAGCTGCGCCAGTCCACCGAGGAGTCGGCACTGGTGATCAGCGACCTGACGGCGCTGGGCGAACGCATCAAGCTGCTGCAGGAAGAAATCGCTGCCAACCTCAACGAACAGAGCAGCCGCACCCTGTTCACCCTCACCGTGGTGACCGTTCTGGCGCTGCCGATCAACATCGTCGCGGGTTTCTTCGGCATGAACGTAGGCGGCATTCCCCTTGCCGCCGACCCCCATGGTTTCTGGATTCTGGTGGCGCTGGTGGCGTCGTTCACCTTTATTGCCGGGCGCTGGGCGTTTCGCAAGAGCCGGGATTATTAAGACCCGCTAAACCGCTTCTGGCCGAAGGCCGAGCGTGACTTGTCCGCGATCAGGTGCGCAGCAACCGTAAAACCGGCACACGTGATTTATCAGGCATATTGAGTCGTCAGGTTTCGCTGCCGCTTCGCGGCAGATCGCGAGCAAGCTGCGCTCCCACGCCCTGCGGGGCAGAATCAACAGCGGCGTTTATTCGATTTTTCGAACACCATCCATCCCTTAGCGCAACAAATCCGTCGCTTCCCTGACCTGCGTCGCATCTCTGTCACATTTTGTAATGATCATTGGCGCCATCCCATCTCAACAGGATTGTGAATCATGGCGACCCCCTCACTGGCCCAAGGCGCTGCCGGGCTGAGTTCTCAATTCGGGCGCAAGCCCGGTGTTCTGACGATGGTGATCTTCTTTGCCGTGCTGGCGCTGGGTCTGCTGTACACGGCCTATAGCCTGAAATCGGACATGGACGATTTGGGCACCGTGGTCACCACCTGGGTGCCTTTCCTGTTGCTGGGGGTTGCGCTGCTGATCGCCCTGGGCTTCGAGTTCGTCAACGGCTTTCACGACACCGCCAACGCCGTGGCGACGGTCATCTACACCCACTCCCTGCCGCCGAACTTCGCGGTGGTCTGGTCGGGCATGTTCAACTTCCTCGGCGTGCTGTTTTCCAGCGGTGCCGTGGCCTTCGGCATCATCGCCCTGCTGCCTGTCGAGCTGATCCTGCAAGTGGGATCGTCTGCCGGTTACGCCATGATCTTCGCCCTGCTCATCGCCGCGATTTTGTGGAACCTGGGCACCTGGTGGCTGGGCCTGCCAGCCTCTTCGTCGCACACCCTGATCGGTTCGATCATCGGCGTGGGTGTGGCCAACGCGCTGATGCATGGCCGTGATGGCACCAGTGGCGTGGACTGGTCGCAGGCCACCAAGATCGGCTACTCGCTGCTGCTGTCGCCGCTGGTGGGTTTCACCTGCGCGGCGCTGTTGCTGCTGGCCCTGCGCGCGTTCGTGAAGAACCGCTCGCTGTACAAGGCGCCGGAAGGCAACACCCCGCCGCCCCTGTGGATTCGCGGTCTGCTGATCCTGACCTGCACCGGCGTGTCGTTCGCCCACGGCTCCAACGACGGTCAGAAAGGCATGGGCCTGATCATGCTGATCCTGGTCGGCACCCTGCCGATGGCCTATGCACTGAACCGCGCCATGCCCGCCGATCAGTCGGTGCAATTCGCAGCAGTGGCGCAAGTGACCCAACAGGCGCTCAGCAAAGCCGCGCCGCTGCCTGCTCCGGCCGATCCGCGCAAGACGCTGTCCGAGTACATCCGCGACAAACAGGCCACCCCTGAGCTGGTGCCTGCGCTGGCGGTGATGGCCGGCAAGATTGGCATTCAGGTCGCCAGCTACGGCTCGCTGGCCAAGGTGCCTGCCGAAGCCACCGCCAACGTGCGTAACGACATGTACCTGACGTCCGAGGCGATCCGCGTCATGGACAAGAACAAAGTCGGCAACTTCGACGCTGACACTCAAGGCAAGGTCATGCAGTTCAAACAGCAAATCGACAGCGCCACGCGCTTCATCCCGCTGTGGGTGAAGATCTCCGTGGCCATTGCGCTGGGCCTGGGGACCTTGGTCGGCTGGAAACGCATCGTGGTCACCGTCGGCGAGAAGATCGGCAAGACTCACATGACCTACGCCCAAGGCGCCTCGGCTGAAGTGGTGGCCATGCTGACTATCGGTGCTGCGGACATATACGGGCTACCGGTGTCGACCACCCACGTGTTGTCGTCGGGTGTGGCGGGCAGTATGGTCGCCAACGGCTCGGGCCTGCAGATGCGCACCCTGCGCAACCTGGCCATGGCCTGGGTGCTGACCCTGCCGGCGGCGATCCTGTTGTCGGGCGGCCTGTATTGGCTGTTCACGCAGATGTTCTGATTCGCAACGCTTCACGTGCTCTCCTTCACAGGCGCTCAGGCGCCTGTTTTTTTGCGCGCTGAAAGCAACATCCACAACGTCTCGGTGCACCGCGAACCCTGTGGGAGACGCCGGAGTTTACGACGGCAGCGATGCAGCGGGTCTGAAAGATGTATTGCCTGACACACCGCATTCGCCAGCGTCGTAACCTGCGCAAGCTCCCACAGGTGCTGCATTGATCCTGCGAATCGTAGCAGGCTCAAATATAAGACGACCCCATCAAACACGATCCATGTCCCAAGTCCTCACCCTTCAGGCATTGATGCCCCTCCCCGCCTGCCTAAGATGGGCGCTACAGCCAGCCTGAACCGTGAGCCTCACATGACACCAACAAGAACCCTCTACGACAAGTACATCGACTCGCACACGGTGTGCACCCTCGACGATCAGGGCCATGTTCTGCTGTACATCGATCGTCAGGTGATCAACGAATACACCAGCCCCCAGGCCTTCAGCGGTCTGCGCGAGGCCGGGCGCAAGGTGTGGCGCCCTGAAACCGCGCTTGCCGTGGTCGATCACGTCAACCCCACCGCGCCTGCGCGAGTCGCTGCCATGGCCGATCCGGGTGGCGCGTTGCAGGTGTCCTACCTGGCCGACAACTGCGAAAAATTCGGCATCGAACTGTTCGACGTGCTCGACCAACGTCAGGGCATCGAACACGTGATCGCCCCCGAACAGGGCTTCATCCTGCCGGGCATGGTCATCGCCGCGGGCGACAGCCACACCACCACCTACGGCGCGCTGGGGGCATTCGGCTTTGGCATCGGCACCTCGGAAATCGAACACCTGCTGGCCTCGCAAACGCTGGTCTACAAACGCCTGAAAACCCTGCGGGTGACGGTCGATGGCGCGCTGTCGAGCGGCCTGACCTCCAAGGACGTGATCATGGCCCTGATCGGCAAGATCGGCGCGTCAGGCGCCACCGGCTACGCCATCGAATTCACCGGCTCGACCATCGCCGCCTTGAGCGTGGAAGCGCGCATGACCATCTGCAACATGGCCGTCGAAGCGGGTGCGCGAGGCGCCTTCATGGCCCCGGACGAGAAGGTCTTCGCCTACCTCAAGGACAAACCCCGCGCGCCAAAAGGCGAACTGTGGGAACAGGCCGTCGCGAAATGGAAACAGCTTTACAGCGATCCGGATGCCGTGTTCGACAAGGAAATCAACCTCGATTCCAGCGACCTGCAACCCATGGTCACCTGGGGCACCAGCCCCGATCAGGCCGCCGCGATCAATGGCAGCGTCCCGGACCCGGAGGCCATCGCCGACCCGATCCTGCGCCAAGACATGCGCCGCGCCCTCACCTACATGGGGCTGGAGGCGGGCATGCCGCTGAGCGACATCGTCATCAGCCACGCCTTCATCGGCTCCTGCACCAACGCGCGTATTGAAGACCTGCGGGAAGCCGCCAACGTGGTGCGCGGCAGACACGTGGCCGAGCACGTGCGGGCGATGATCGTCCCCGGCTCGACTGCCGTGCGCGATCAGGCCGAGGCCGAGGGGCTGGCGTCGATCTTTCGCGACGCGGGATTCGAATGGCGTCAGTCCGGCTGCTCGATGTGCCTGGCGATGAACGACGACGTGCTCGCTCCCGGCGACCGCTGCGCCTCCAGCACCAATCGCAATTTCGAAGGCCGTCAGGGCGCCGGTGCGCGCACCCACCTGATGAGCCCTGCCATGGTCGCCGCCGCTGCCATTACCGGTCATCTGGCCGACGTTCGCAGCCTGCAAGGGAGTTTCTAAAGATGCAGCCGTTCAACCAAGTCACCGGCAAGGCCGCGCCCATGCTGGCCGCCAACATCGACACCGACGTGATCATGCCCAAGCAGTTCCTCAAGGGCATCGACCGCGCGGGGCTGGATCGGGGTGTGTTCTTCGACCTGCGCTTCTTGCCTTCAGGCGCGCCGAACCCGGATTTCGTCCTCAACCAGCCCGGCTGGCAGGGCGCGAAATTCCTCGTGACGGGGCCCAACTTCGGCTGCGGATCGAGCCGCGAACACGCCGTCTGGGGGCTCAAGCAAATGGGTATTCAGGCGCTGATCGGCAGCAGCTTTGCAGGGATTTTCTACGACAACTGCCAGCGCAACGGCGTACTGACCATCGTGCTGGACGAGGCGCAGGTTCAGGCACTGGGTCGTGTGATCAGCCAGGCCGACAGCGCGCAGATCGCGGTCGACTTACCTGCCCAGGAGATTCGCCTGCAGGACGGGCGCGTGATGCCCTTCAACATCGATGAGCTAAGAAAGAACGCCCTGCTGCTGGGGCTGGATGCCATTGGCAGCACGCTGCAAAAGCGCGAGCAGATTCTGGCGTTCGAGCACAAGCACCTGGCGGAGAATCCGTGGCTCTCGTGAAAACCTGTTGACCCAACGCTTACCTACTGTGGGAGCGAATTCATCGCAAGACGGCGGTACATCCGACAGAGGTGTTTCAGGCATACCGGCCCCTTGCGAATGAATTCGCTCCCACAGATTCAGCATGCAGATCATGATCAGCGCGCTACAACGACAACCCCTGAAAATGCGCCTGCAAGAACTCCACACACACCCGCAATTTCCCTGAGTTGGCCAGGCGCGTCGGGTACACCGCCCAGACGTTGGCGCTTTCGGTGTACTCGGGCAGCACCTGCACCAGCCGGCCCTGCTCCAGAAACGGTTTGACGTCCCACAGCGAACGCTGCAGCACCCCTCGCCCGTCCAGCGCCCATTGCAGAACGATCTCGCCGCTGTTGGACGACAACGGCCCGCTCACGCGCACGCTCTCCTGCATGCCGTCGCGCTCGACATGCCAGATGCCAAAGGCGTTGTCGCGCTCCTTGAGTACCAGGCAATCGTGCTGCTCCAGCTCGATCAATTGTTGAGGCGTACCGCGTCGGACAAGGTAATCCGGCGCTGCGCACAGCACGCGACGATTGCTCACCAACTGACGCCCAATGTGCTGGCCGGGGATGTCGTCGCCCACGCGAATTTCCAGATCGAACCCTTCGCTGACGATATCGACCACGCGGTCGAACAGGTCCAGACGCACCTCCAGATCGGGGTAAGCCTCGGCCAGTTTCGAGATCGCGGGGGCGACATGATTGCGCCCGAATCCGAACGAGCTGCACAGGTGCAACTTGCCTCGGGGCGCGGAGTGGGCGTCGGACAGCTCATCGTGCAGCAGCTGAAAGTCTTCGAGAATCCGCACCGCCCAGCGCTGCACGCGCTCGCCATCCTCGGTCAACGCGACTTTGCGGCTGGTGCGATGCAACAGGCGGGTGGCCAGGGTCGATTCCAGGATCTGGATGCGCTTGCTGACGTAGGCGGGTGACAGCCCGAGTTCATCGGCGGCGGCGGCAAAACCGGCCTTGCGAATCACGGTGAGAAATACCCGCAGGTCTTCGGGCAGTGGCGCCACTTCTTTTTTTGAGGTCATGCGGCTTCTTTTTGTGAGGACGAAGGCAACAGCTGTAGCAGCGCGTTTGCCCGCGATGTGATTGTCCGTGCCAAAGGTGAGACTGACACGACGCCATCGCGGGCAGGCGCGCTCCTACGGTTCTGATCGCGCATAACAATAACATTCCTCGCAGCGCAATCGTTTCAAGACGTAAACATCGGCATATCTCTTTAGGTTCTAAAAATATGGAATTCAGTTCTTTTACGGAATAAATCGCAGCCTCTATAAATAGCCGACTTATTCCAAAAGCCACCGATTCCGCTCGAAGGATTTCTCATGGATGTTTTCTGGTTTCTACCGACCCACGGCGACGGCCATTTTCTGGGCACCACCAAGGGCGCACGCCCGGTCACGCTCAACTATTTGAAGCAAGTGGCGCAGGCCGCCGATGATCTGGGCTATCACGGCGTGCTGATCCCGACCGGCCGCTCTTGCGAAGACTCCTGGGTGATCGCTTCGGCACTGGTGCCATTGACCGAGCGCCTGCGTTATCTGGTGGCGATTCGTCCTGGCATCATCTCGCCGACCGTTTCGGCGCGCATGGCCGCAACGCTCGATCGCCTGTCTGGCGGGCGCTTGCTGATCAACGTGGTGACCGGTGGCGACCCTGACGAAAACCGCGGTGATGGCAGCTTCCTGGACCACAGCGAGCGCTACGAAGTCACCGACGAATTCCTGAAAATCTGGCGCCGAGTGTTGCAAGGCGAAGCTGTCGATTTCGAAGGCAAACACCTCAAGGTGCAGAACGCCAAGGCCCTGTACCCGCCGATCCAGAAGCCTTACCCGCCGCTGTACTTCGGGGGTTCGTCGCAGGCCGCTCACGAGCTGGCTGCCGAGCAGGTCGACGTGTACCTGACCTGGGGCGAACCGCCCGCCGCTGTTGCCGAAAAACTGGCGGACATCCGCGAACGCGCTGCCCGCAATGGCCGCACCGTGAAGTTTGGCATTCGTCTGCACGTGATCGTGCGCGAGACCAGCGAAGAGGCGTGGAAAGCCGCCGACACCCTGATCGAACACATCAGCGACGAAACCATCGCCGCCGCACAGAAGTCCTTCTCGCGCTTTGATTCCGAAGGCCAGCGCCGTATGGCCGCGCTGCATGACGGTCGTCGCGACAACCTGGAAATCGCGCCAAACCTGTGGGCCGGTGTCGGCCTGGTGCGCGGCGGCGCAGGCACGGCACTGGTGGGTAACCCGCAAGAAGTTGCAGCTCGCATCAAGGAATACGCGGACCTGGGCATCGAGAGCTTCATTTTCTCCGGCTACCCGCACCTGGAAGAGGCCTATCGCTTCGCCGAACTGGTGTTCCCGCTGCTGCCTGAGCCGTATCGCAGCCTGGCCGGTCGCGGCATCACCAACCTGACCGGCCCGTTCGGCGAAATGATCGCCAACGATTTGCCGCCGCAGAAGTAAGCCGTACCCCGCATGACCTGTAGGAGACGTCGGAGGTTACGACGGCAGCGATCGCGGTGTGTCAGACAACTCACCTGTCGATGACATACCGTTTCGTCCGATCGCGGCCCGCACCGTCGTAACCTCCGCAAGCTCCTACAGGGTATCCGGCGGCATTCGTACAAGGAGTCCCCCACATGACCGCCAGCGTTCCGTTTCAACCACAAGTGATCCCCATGCAGCTACTGACCCTACCGCCCTCACCGGCCCTGGCGACCTCGATCCGTGCCACGGCGCAGGTGTTCGAAGACCCCAAGTCCCAGGCCGTGCTGGCCCATGTGCAGCAGGTCGCGCCCAGTGACGCCAGCGTGCTGATCATCGGCGAAACCGGCACCGGCAAGGAGTTGGTGGCGCGTCATATCCACAATCTGAGCGCCCGTCGTCACCAGCCGTTCGTGGCGGTGAACTGCGGCGCGTTTTCTGAATCGCTGGTCGAGGCCGAGCTGTTCGGCCACGAAAAAGGCGCGTTCACCGGCGCCCTCACCGCCAAGGCCGGCTGGTTCGAAGAGGCCAACGGCGGCACACTGTTCCTTGACGAAATCGGCGATCTGCCGATGGCCATTCAGGTCAAATTGCTGCGGGTGCTGCAGGAGCGCGAAGTCGTGCGCCTGGGCTCGCGCAAAAGCACGCCGATCAACGTGCGTGTGCTGGCGGCGACCAACGTGCAGCTGGAACGCGCGATCAACGCCGGGCATTTTCGTGAAGACCTGTTCTATCGCCTGAACGTGGTCAATCTGGAGCTGAGCACCCTGCGCGAGCGGCCGGGCGACATCATGCCGCTGACCCGCCACTTCATCGAGGTCTACAGCCAGCGTCTGGGCTGCGGACCGATCCAGATCAGCAGCGACGCCGAACACAAGCTGCGCACCTACAGCTGGCCGGGCAACATTCGCGAGCTGGAAAACGTCATTCATCACACCCTGCTGATTTGCCGCAACGGCGTGATTCAGGCAAGCGATCTGCGCCTGTCCAACCTGCGTCTGGAGCGTCAGGAAGAGTCATCTGCGGTCGTGGACGATTCCACCGACGCACTGCTGACGCGAGCGTTCCAGAACCTGTTCGAAGAACAGGCCGGCGCGCTGCATGAGAAGGTCGAAGACGCCCTGCTGCGGGCTGCGTACCGCTTCAGCCACTACAACCAGGTACACACTGCGCAACTGCTGGGCCTGAGTCGCAACGTCATCCGCGCGCGGCTGATCAAGATCGGCGAGCTGGCGGTGAACAAGCGACGTCCCGGCGAGCAATTGCAGGGTGACCGCATGGTGCAGGTTTCGGTTTGAGAATGGGCCGCGATGTCAGCGCGGCCCGACGGTTTCACTCACCAACTCATAGGCGTTGAAGGTCATCGCCTTGGTCTGGTACGCGCGAATCAGCCCCCACAGATCCCCCTCCCCCTGCTCGGCATTTTCCACGGCCCGCTCGCAATAGGACTTTGACTTCCACAACACGTGGCTGAGCACGCGCTGGCGGTCCTCGCTGACGTGCACGCTGGCGCGGATAAAACCTGGGTAGGTGCGGGTAAAGCTTTCAAAGCGCTCGTTGAGGGCGGCAATCAGGCCCACCTCATGACGCGGATCGATGGTGAACTCGACAAACTGACTGAAAGGAAGGGTTGAGTCTTGTGACGTCATGAACGCTCTCCACAGATGACTGATGTCGCTGAACAGAATGCTGCATCCCTTGATCGCCAAGAACTACGTTTCTTGCGTCGTATTGCCTGTTGCGAACCGAGGCTGCGAAGGGTAAAACCTCCACTTAACTAGAGGTCAAGCACCATTTGGCAATCACTACGGTTTCGAAGGCACTTCATGACCATCCTTGACTCCTTGCATCTGGCCCGGGAACTGACCGTCGGCCAGCTCTCCGCACGCAGCGGCGTGGCCATCACCGCGCTGCGCTTCTACGAATCCAAAGGGTTGATCAGCAGCCAGCGCAATGCCGGCAATCAACGTCGCTATCCCCGCGATGTGCTGCGCCGGGTCGCCTTGATCAAGACCGCCCAGCGCCTGGGCATCCCGCTGGCGACCATTCAAGCCGCGCTGGACACTCTGCCCCAGGACCGCGCGCCTACGCTGGACGACTGGAACCGGCTGTCCGAATGCTGGAAAACCGACCTGGACGAACGCATCAACCGCCTCACCGCCCTGCGCGACCAACTCAATGGCTGCATCGGCTGCGGCTGCCTGTCCATGGAGGCCTGCCCGTTGCGCAACTGGGGCGACAGCCTGGGCGAAAACGGCGCCGGGCCACGCCTGCTGGATCAGGATTGAAGGTTCTGCGGGCTCACAAGTGTGCCGGCCAGCGCCCGGTCTTCCAGTGACAACTGCATCTGCTGCATCGCCTGATTAAGCTGGTTGGTGGCCTGAATCAGCGAGTTGGTCATGGCCGAAATCTCCAGCTGCAACTGACGAATCTTGCCTTCGCGAGCCCTGGGCGACAGCGAGCGGTCGCTCATGAACGCCTGCATGTCTTTCATGCGTTTGGCGATGCGTTCCTGGATCGAGCGAATCATCTTCAGCTGATCCTTGATGCGATCCGGCAGGTCGGTCGCGTCGATATCGGCGTCCTTCTTGCCGGTCTTCGCCGTCTTCTGCGCTTCGGGCGACAGCAACACCTCGACGCTCTGGCGCATCTGCTCGGCGGCCGTGGGCAGCTCACTGGCGTCCTCGACCACCTGCTGAGTCTTGGCAGCAGTCAGTTGCACCTGCGCTGCGGCATCGGCGGGGTTTCTGAAACTCAAGCTCAACATGAATGAATGCCTCCATAGCCTTGGCTGATCCTGTGACGCACCGGTGAAACCGCGCACGGTTTCACCGGGTCGATCTCTGGCTGTCGGCCCGTTCGGATAGCTCTTTAGGGTCAGGAGGCGAAATTGTGTCGGGGTCGACACAATCTTCGGAGGCGTTCGGGATCTGCGTTTCTGATTCTGCCCGGAGGGCGTAGGAGCCAACTGGAGCTACTGGAGCTGTGCGACAGTGGCGAATGCGGTGTGTCAGGCAAGACGCTTTCGCGGCCGTCGAACCTGCGACTGCTTCTACAGCGATTGGGGTGAGCCGAATTCTGGCGACCACCACCGAACCTGTAGGAGCTGCCGGGGTGGCGCTGCTACGCCCTCCGGGCAGAAGCCTTACGTTCAAATCTCATGAATCCTCACCAATCGCGCCGCCAAGGCCTTGGCCTGCAAGGCAACGTCGGTGACCGCCGTGCTTTCCCACCACTGGCCACGCAGCGGCGGGCCCATGGCGAACAGGCGCGCCGACACATCCCCGGCAGTATCCCTTACAGCGCCACCGGCATCGGCGGCAATGCCAAGGGCCAGGGGGCCTGGCTGGATCAGCCCGCGAGCCAGCAGTTGCCGAGGCAAGGCCTTGTCCACGCGACGCCAGTCGTACTGGATGCCAGTAGAATTGATCAGGGCCTCGCCACTGATCTCGGTGGGCTGATCCTCGCCGCGATAGCGAACGCGGATTCGCACCTGCCCCGCCTCGCGTTCCAGCACGTCTTGCAGTGAGGCAGCGTGAATGTTCAAGCGGCCTTCCTGCACCAGTCGATCAAGCAACCTGGCGCTGGGCGGCGGCGAGCGGTGATGATGGCTCTCCCACCAGGGCCGCACATGACGGACGAATTGGCGACGCTCGCGATCAGACGCCTGACTCCACAGGCGTGGGATATGCACCCGAACGGTATCCAGCGGCGCTTGCCAGTCGATACCCTCGGCAATGGCCTGGGCGCATTGCTCACGTAAAGCGCGTAGAAGCTGCCGGGTGCTGCGGATGCTGGGGTCGGCGGCGAGAAAATCCGGCCAAGCTGGCGGTTGACGGCGCACGTGAGGCAACAGCCCATGGCGGGAAAAAACGTCGATGGGGCCGCGGTGCCCAGCCTGCTCAAGGGACACCACGGCATCGACCATGGTCAGGCCCGAGCCGATGATCAGCACACGGCCTTGAGGGTCAAGGTGACGCATAGCCTCTACGTCCCATGGATCCACAGCGGCAGCGTTGAGGGCATTGGACTCGCGCTGAGGGGTGCGCGCGGCGGCGAACATGCCCGTGGCCAGCACGCCGAAGCGGCCGCTGAGTTTGCTGCTGTCGGCCAGGGTGATCAGAACGTCGGAAGGCTCGGTTTGCAGGTCGACGGCCTCGCCGTGCACATGCTCGACGGTCGAACCGTGTTGCGCGCCCACGGCCTGGGCCTCGGTCAGACGCTGCTGAACGTACAGCCCGAAAATCCCCCGAGGCGGGAACAGCTCGGCCACCGGCACGTGCTGTTCATCTGACTCCGGCCAGCCGCCGGCGGCGATGAAGTCGCCCAGCCAGCGGGTCAGATCGTCCGGGTCGTCCGGGTCGACGCTCATGCGCGCGGCATTGCCGTTGAGGGTGTGGCCCAGTTCGGTGGCGCTGTAGGCCTCGCCGCGTCCCAGCTCCGGGCGCGGCTCGATGATGACGATGCGCCGCTGTCCCGGCAGGCGCAGCAGTTGCACCGCCAGCAGGGTGCCACTGAGGCCGCCGCCGACGATCAGGACGTCTGCGTCAGTTGGGTTGTTCTCTGAGCTCATTATTCTTCGCCTTGTCTTCGCCACGATGGCGCGCACGCCTGATTATGGAGAGCGTGCGAATGGATTCAAACAGGACGTTGGTCGGCCCGTTCCGGTACGAAGGATGCAAGGCACGGAACATGCCGGGATTGGACGGGTTTGCTGGGTGAATAGCGGGCAAAGTGTTGATGGGGTGTTGCCTGAAAAACACTGACCGGGGATGGACCAAAAACATTGGCAATACCGCACGTCCCCTGTGGGAGCGAATTCATTCGCGAGACGTCGGAACATCCGGCAGAGAGGTGTCAGGTATACCGGCACCTCGCGAATGAATTCGCTCCCACAGGTCAGGGATACAGGCAGCCGCGAGGCTCACGACACCACATTCCTTACAAACCGCACCATGACCTCACCCTCATTGCGATAGGCATGGGGCCGGTGGCTGGCGAACATAAAGAATTCCCCCGCCGCGACCTGCCGGGTTTCATCCGGCAAAGACACGCTCAGATGCCCCTCGATCACGTACACCTGCTCGCTCCAGCCTTCAGGGTCGGCCTCGGACAGGTAGGCCTCCCCCGGCGCCAGGGAAAACTCCCACAGTTCCACCCCATGACGGGCCGACGCCTTGGCCAGCAACACCGCCTTGCTGCCCGGCTGCGTGCCGGCCCAGGCGAGTTCGTTGATGCGGCTGGCATCGGGCTCGTCTGGCGCCTGAATCAGATCGCTGAACGCCACGTCCAACGCCTCGGCGACACGATCGAGAGTCGCCAGGCTGACATTCTTCTCCCCCGCCTCGATGGCCACCAGCATGCGCCGACTGACGCCAGACTTTTCGGCCAGCGCCGTTTGACTCAAATCCGCTCCGTGGCGCAACCGCCGCACATTGAGGCTGACGTGCTGCAACACCGATGCGCGTTGTAAAGGGTCCTTGTGCACTTTGATATTCACTCCTGCGGCGTTGAGCGACACAGCATTTGTTTATGATCGCGTAGGAGCGCGCTTGCCCGCGATGGGGCATCACCAGACACAGCGTCTATCTGGGACTGCCTCAGCGTTATCGCGGGCAAGCGCGCTCCTACAGGCTATCCAGACCCCATCACCCCTTGCGCTTGATATCCAGCCGACGCAAATGGCAGGTCACTTCTTCGCGGTCGTGGTACAGCTGTTTGCAGCCGATGGACACCTTCACCCCTCGCGCCTTGAAACCTTCTTCGATGCGCTCCAGCAATCGCCGCACTTCGGCGTAACGCTGCTTCATCGGCAACTTGAGGTTGACCACGGCCTCGCGGCACAGCCCTTCACCGAGCCAGGTTTCGAGCAAGGCGGCATTTCGCGCAGGTTTCTCGACGATGTCGCACACCATCCAGTCCACGGTCTGACGCGGTTTGTAGGTAAAACCGTCGGCCATCAGGTGCTGCACCAGCCCGGTATCCATCAGGCTTTCGGCCATCGGCCCGTTATCGATAGCGGTCACCAGCATGCCGCGCCGGACCAGCTGATAGGTCCAGCCACCCGGCGCGGCCCCCAGATCGACACCGGTCATGTCGCCGGACAACCGCTCGTCCCACTGATCGCGAGGGATGAAGTGATGCCAGGCCTCTTCCAGCTTCAGGGTCGAACGGCTTGGCGCCTCACGGGGAAACTTCAGACGCGGGATGCCCATGGGCCACATTGCCGAGTTGTCGGCATCCGCCACACCGAGGAAGACCTCCCGGCCGCTTTTGAAGGTCAGCAGCAGACGCGGCAGGCAGGCGTTGTCCACCAGCTTGCCAGCCTTCTCCAGCGCCTTGCGCAGTGGACCTTCGAATTTGCGGCAGAAGGTCGAAAGCTCCTTGCCATCATTGGTGTCGACCACTTCCAGCCACAGGCTGCCGCAGGTGGCAAAACCGGCCATGTGCTCAAGGATGACGCTGATACGGTCGGTTTCCGGCAAGGCGACGAACACCCCCCGCGCCCACTGCCGAGGGAAAATCAGATCGGCGAAACGCAGGCCGGTCATCAAGCGCTCGGCGCCGTCCGGGTCGGTGCAGACGAACTCGGCGCAAGCCGTATCCGCCTTGGCCTTGGCATAACCGGACACGCCCAGCTGCGCGGCGTGCTCACTGATTTCCGAGCAGACTTCGCTTTCGAAACCGGGACGGCAATGCATGAAAAGGGTGTTCACGGGGTGTTCTCCACGGCGCGTCGGTGAGAATTCCCACGCAACCTATACTTGAGGATTAGCCTCAATGACTCGAAAGCCGCGCATGATAGCGGAATCAGGAACCACTGGCGCAGGCCAACGGTCCAGTACTACTCAATGACCATTTGAAAGCCGCCAATCAGAGGGCTGGAACAGATCGTCTTACCGTTTTGTGTGATACGCCCGTCCGTACCGTGCGGACTCGTCAAGGAGTTAGTTCATGCCCTCCCTCGATAGCCTGAAAAGCCTCAAGACACTCGACGTTGGCAACAAGACTTACCACTATTTCAGCCTGCCCGACGCGGCCAAAACACTGGGTGATCTGGACAGACTGCCCATGTCGCTCAAGGTATTGCTGGAAAACCTGTTGCGCTGGGAAGACAACCAGACCGTCACCTTTGAGGACTTCAAATCCCTGGCCGCCTGGCTCACCGAACGCAAATCCGACCGGGAAATCCAGTACCGCCCGGCCCGCGTACTGATGCAGGACTTCACCGGCGTACCCGCCGTGGTCGACCTGGCCGCCATGCGCGCCGCCGTGGCCAAGGCCGGGGGCGATCCGCAGCGCATCAACCCGCTGTCGCCGGTGGACCTGGTCATCGACCACTCAGTGATGGTCGACAAATTCGGCGATCAACAGGCTTTCGGCGAGAACGTCGACATCGAAATGCAGCGCAACGGCGAGCGCTACGCCTTCCTGCGCTGGGGCCAGAGTGCGTTCGACAACTTCAGCGTGGTGCCGCCGGGCACCGGCATCTGCCACCAGGTCAACCTCGAATACCTGGGCCGCACGGTGTGGACCAAGGAAGAAGACGGCCGCACTTACGCCTTTCCGGATACGCTGGTCGGTACCGATTCCCACACCACCATGATCAACGGTCTTGGCGTTTTGGGCTGGGGCGTGGGCGGGATCGAAGCCGAAGCGGCCATGCTCGGCCAGCCGGTGTCGATGCTGATCCCTGAAGTCATCGGCTTCAAACTCACCGGCAAGCTCAAGGAAGGCATTACCGCCACGGACCTGGTGCTGACCGTGACCCAAATGCTGCGCAAGAAAGGCGTGGTCGGCAAGTTCGTCGAGTTCTACGGCGACGGCCTGGCCGACCTGCCCCTGGCCGACCGCGCGACCATTGCCAACATGGCCCCGGAATACGGCGCCACCTGTGGGTTCTTCCCGGTGGACGACGTGACCCTGGAATACCTGCGCCTGTCGGGCCGTCCGGATGACACCGTCAAGCTGGTCGAGGCCTATAGCAAAGCCCAGGGCCTGTGGCGTCTGCCCGGTCAGGAGCCCGTGTTCACCGATGCACTGGAGCTGGACATGGGTTCGGTGGTCGCCAGCCTCGCGGGGCCGAAACGACCGCAGGATCGGGTCGCGTTGCCGGATGTTTCCCAGGCGTTCAGCGATTTCCTCGGCCTGGCCCTGAAACCGACCAAACACGAGGAAGGCCGTCTGGAAAGCGAAGGCGGCGGTGGCGTGGCGGTGGGCAACGCCGATCAGGTCGGTGAAGCCGAATACGAATACCAAGGCAACACCTATCGCCTGAAAAACGGCGCGGTGGTCATCGCCGCGATCACCTCTTGCACCAACACGTCGAACCCCAGCGTAATGATGGCCGCCGGCCTGCTGGCGAAAAAAGCCGTGGAAAAGGGTCTGCAACGCAAACCGTGGGTCAAGAGTTCGTTGGCGCCTGGCTCCAAAGTGGTGACCGACTACTACAAAGCCGCGGGCCTGACCGAATACCTCGACACCTTGGGATTCGATCTGGTGGGTTACGGCTGCACGACCTGCATCGGTAACTCGGGCCCCCTGCCCGACCCGATCGAAAAAGCCATTCAACAATCGGACCTGACCGTCGCCTCGGTGCTGTCCGGCAATCGCAACTTCGAAGGCCGCGTTCATCCACTGGTAAAGACCAACTGGCTGGCCTCTCCTCCGCTGGTCGTCGCCTACGCGCTGGCAGGCACGGTGCGGATCGACCTGAGCAGCGAACCGTTGGGCGAAGGCGGCGACGGTCAGCCGGTTTACCTGCGCGATATCTGGCCGACCCAGAAGGAAATCGCCGACGCCGTGCTCAACGTCAGCACCGGCATGTTCCATAAGGAATACGCCGAAGTGTTCGCCGGGGACGCCCAGTGGCAGGCGATCGAGGTCTCCAAAGACCCGACCTACGTCTGGCAGGACGACTCGACCTACATTCAGCATCCGCCATTTTTCGAGGACGTGGCCGGGCCATTACCGGTAATCGCCGACGTGCAGAAGGCGCGGGTGCTGGCGATCCTGGGCGACTCCGTGACCACCGACCACATCTCGCCGGCCGGCAACATCAAGGCCGACAGCCCGGCTGGCCGCTACCTGCGCGGCAAAGGCGTGGAGCCCAAGGACTTCAACTCCTATGGCTCGCGCCGCGGCAACCACGAAGTGATGATGCGCGGCACCTTCGCCAACATCCGCATTCGTAACGAAATGCTCGGTAACGAAGAAGGCGGTTACACCCTGCACGTACCGACCGACGAGAAGCTGCCGATCTACGACGCCGCCATGCGCTATCAGCAGGAAGGCACGCCGCTGGTGGTCATTGCCGGTCAGGAATACGGCACCGGCTCGAGCCGTGACTGGGCGGCCAAGGGCACCAATCTGCTGGGCGTGAAAGCCGTCATCGCCGAGAGCTTCGAGCGCATTCACCGCTCGAACCTGGTGGGCATGGGCGTGCTGCCGTTGCAGTTCAAGAACGGCCAGAGCCGCAAGACCCTTGAGTTGACCGGCAAAGAGGTGCTGAACATCAGCGGCCTGACTGGCGCGACGCTGCAACCGGGCATGAGCCTGACCTTGCGGATCACCCGTGAGAACGGCCAGCAGGAAGACGTCGACGTGCTGTGCCGGATCGACACCCTGAACGAGGTCGAATACTTCAAGGCCGGAGGGATTCTGCACTACGTGCTGCGGCAGTTGATTGCCTCGTGAGGTGGTGGCTCCGTCGACCGCCGCCTCTGTAGGAGCGCGCTTGCCCGCGATGGCGTTTCGTCAGCCTTACCCGGTTGCCGATCCTCCCTCCTCGCGGGCAAGCGCGCCCCTACGCACTGAGTCCAGGAAACGCCCTACGTCATCATGCGACTCCCCCGCGCCATTTCCGGAAAACTTTCATCCCGATCCCACATGCGCGCGCGTTTAATCAACGTTAAAATCGCCGACCTTATCCGACACTCAAGGACGACATCATGTCGGCGTTGCGCTGGAGCACGCTCACGCTGCTGGCCCTGGGCTACTGCATCGCGCTGGTGTATGGCCAGCTGAGCCTTCCCGTGGTGGTCACCTTCGGCCTGTTGGTCATGGCGGGCATCTGCGTCAGTCATTTCCTACACCGGGCGGTGCGCACGCTCGGTCACGCCTTGTTCATCGCCCTGGCCATGGGGCTGGCCAGTCACTGGCTACCCGGCTTTTTCAGCGCCAGAGTCATCACCGCCGTGCGCTTCACGCCCGAAGCCGCCCCCTTCTCTATGTACCTGGACCTCGACAAACCGCTGATCGGTCTCTGGATCGTGCTGGCTTGCCCCTGGGTGTTCGGCGCCCTTGCACTGCGTCGCACGCTGATTACCAGCAGCCTGACGCTGACGCTGACTACCGGAGTGTGCCTGGCCACCGCAGTGGGCATGGGGTTGATCGGCTGGGCACCGAAATGGCCTGATCAGGGCGGCATCTGGGTGCTCAACAACCTGTTGCTGGTCACCCTCACCCAGGAGCTGCTGTTTCGCGGCTACATCCAGGGCGGTCTGGCCCGCCTGCTGCACCGCGTGCCTTATCAGCAGACCCTCGCCCTGATCATCGCCTCTGCCCTGTTTGGCCTTGCACATTTTGGCGCGGGCTGGCAGTGGATGGTGCTGGCGGGCATGGCCGGGGTTGGCTATGGCATCGCCTACCGGTTCGGCGGGCTGCCGGCAGCGGTCATCACCCATTTCGGGCTCAATCTCGCGCATTTGAGCCTGTTCACCTATCCCATGTTCGACCGCTGAACACTGAGCTGCGGCAATGCGCCCCATGACGCAGTTCACAAAACGCTCAATGTTGCGCGTCCCCCGCCGATACCCCATCAAAGCCTTCCCGGATTGAACAGCTTATGCGCAATAACCAGCCCATCACCCAACGCGAACGGACTTTCCCGGCGCAGCAACGGTTGATTTCCACCACCGATGCCCGCGGCGTGATCACCTACTGCAACGACGCGTTCGTCGAGATCAGTGGTTTTTCCCACGAGGAACTGATCAAGGCGCCCCATAACACCGTTCGCCATCCCGACGTGCCGTCGGCGGTGTTCGAACACATGTGGAGCACCCTCAAGCAGGGGCTGCCGTGGATGGGCATCGTCAAGAACCGCTGCAAAAACGGCGACCATTACTGGGTCAACGCCTATGTCACGCCCATCTTCGAGGGCAAACAGGTGGTCGGCTTCGAGTCGGTGCGGATCAAACCCACCGCCGAGCAGATCCGCCGCGCCGAAGGGCTCTATCAACGCCTGAACAGCGGCAAATCCGCCGTGCCGAGCCGCGACAAGTGGCTGCCGGTGCTGCAGGACTGGCTGCCGTTTATCCTCGTCAGCCAGCTGAGCTTTCTGATCGGCGTCTGGCTCAACTCCTACTGGGGCTTCGCACTGGCCGCCGCACTGGCGGTGCCGCTGGGCCTGCTGGGCCTGAGCTGGCAGCAGCGCGGCATCAAGCGTCTGCTGCGCCTGGCCGAACAGACCACCTCCGACCCGCTGATCGCGCAGATGTACACCGACAGTCGCGGCGCTCAGGCACGTTTGGAGATGTCCATCCTCAGCCAGGAAGCGCGTCTGAAGACCTGCCTCACCCGTTTGCAGGACACCGCCGAACACCTGAACGCCCAGGCTACGCAGTCCGACAGACTGGCACAGGCCAGTTCCAAGGGCCTGGAACGCCAGCGCGTGGAAACCGAACAGGTCGCCACCGCCATCAACCAGATGGCCTCGACCACCCAAGAAGTCGCCAGCCACGTGCAGCGCACCGCCGACGCCACCCAACAGGCGAACGAGCTGACCCGTCGTGGCCGCGACATCGCCAGCGAAACCCGCGAGGCCATTCAGCGACTGTCGGCTTCAGTGGGCGAGACCGGCCTGACTGTCACGCAGCTGGCCAAAGACAGCGATGAAATCGGCGGCGTGGTCGACGTCATCAAAGGCATCGCCGACCAGACCAACCTGCTGGCCCTGAACGCCGCCATCGAAGCGGCACGGGCCGGAGAAATGGGCCGTGGTTTCGCCGTGGTCGCCGACGAAGTTCGCCAATTGGCGCAGCGCACCACCGAATCCACCGGGCAGATCCACTCGCTCATCGCCAAACTGCAAAGCACCGCCAACAACGCGGTGCAGACCATGGAAACCGGCCGTCGCCAGGCTGAAGAAGGCGTCGAGCAAGTGATGGAAGCCGACAAAGCGCTGGTGGGCATCAGCGATGCCGTGGCCAACATCACCGACATGACCACCCAGATTGCCGCCGCTACCGAAGAGCAAAGCTCGGTCGCCGAGGAAGTCAGCCGCAACATCAGCACCATCGCCCACCTGGCCGACCAGACCTCCGACGAAGCCCGCCGCTCCGCGACCCTCAGCGCCGAGCTCACCAACACGGCGCACAGCCAGTACTCGCTGGTGGAGCGGTTCAACCGCTAACACCCTGCGCTTTTAATCAACAGCCTCGACGGGCAACTGTCGGGGCTTTTTTTATTGCCTGTAAAAGTAGGACATTTCTGAAGTTTGCAGTTTTTGCCGATTAGCGGCGGATGACAGATTGACAGAAAAACAAGATCACTATTAGTTGAAGTTCAGATCAGCGATATATATGTACCACCATGAGGTGGATTTCGCTGATCTAGACCAGTCAATTATTTGAGCACCCACCTTCAGGTGAGGAATGGCCAACTGCAATTTACAAACAGTGCCGCTGCTCGCAAAAACATGAACAGGATGACCACCATGACTTTGAAACAGCTAATTGCACCAGAGATCCCAGCAGCAGAGTGCGACGGCCTCATTACTATCAGCAAGCTTGAGGACGATATTGTTGTCCACTTAGAGACTTGGAAGTTCTCGCATCCAGCGGATACCTATCAGCTCCTGCTGAATGGCCAATTGATCGGAACAGCCCAGCCCCTCCCCAGCCCAGTTCCACCCGTCGGGTCAGAGCTGACACTGATGCTGGCCAAGGAAGAGCTTTCCAAAGACGGCGTTTATGAGGTGGCTTATCGAGCGACAAATGTCTTGGGAGAAGTGTTCGCAGACTCTTCCCCGACTCGAATCAGGGTCGACCGCACCCCGCCCGGCGCCGCCCTCCTGGCTCCACTGATCCTCAACACCACTCCCGGCAACCACCTGTCCGCTCTTCTCCCCGGCTACGCCGGCATGGAACCCGGTGATACCATCCAGACCCTGTGCAACGGCCACCCCGGCCCCACGCACATCGTGCAGCCCGATGAACTGACCCTGCGCCCGATCGAAATCGTTTTTGAACGCGAAGTCATGCAGCGACTTGCAGCCGACAACGTGGCGATTTCCTACACGGTCACCGACCGAGCGGGCAACCTGTCGATCGAATCGCTGCCCGTTACCCTCTCACTGAATATGTAACAGCATAATTTCGCTATTCATTCGCATCTTCAACCCTCAGACCTCTATGCATATGCATGGAGGTTCTGAGTCGAAAACGGGATTCGAGAACAGTTCTGAATTATTTTTTCTCGCTTATTTCCGTTTTTCCTACATCCCTTTGGGCAGGGTCCTGATTGAAAATAATTTTTTATTCGGTTCGTTAAAAAAACAAACTTTCAAACCTCCAACAAAACTAGGAAAACAGCGTGAAACACACATATCAGTGCGAACTTCAAGGGTGATGTTTTTCCCGCGACGCTATGCAAACCTCTGCACACCGGGCGATTGACAGGCGACTTGTTCGAATCGACCATATGCAACCTAGACGTCCAATCCTACAACTTCGGTTGTTATCGTCTAAACCGTTTTAAACAGCGCCACCCATCTTTGATCAAGGAGCTTCCATGGAAGACGAAAAGGACATCCAGCCATCCGTTCATCCGCAAAAAAACAAAGCGGACAGCCCTCAGGCCTCAATGGAGAATCAAGTAATGGAACCCCGTGAGCACAAGAGCGCATCACCCGAACAGGATGGCCCCGTTCCCCACTATAAGGACTTGCACGCTGTCCCCGCTGCAGATGCCACGTCCGAAGAAGTGCCCGTCGACTATGCCCAATGCCTGAAAAGCTTGCCGGACTTTCCCTGGCATCTGGACGAGGAAAGCAGGCTGGCCACCCCAACTCTCGACGCACCCTACATCACGGGCCACGCCTCAGGCGTCCTGACCGAGGAAGAACTCGTGGCCGGGATTTTCATCAACGTGCCCCGCTCGCCCAAGCTCTGGACCGGCGATCAACTGAAGATGCGCTGGGGCTGCATCACCTTCTACACCACCATCCCCGCCCCCAACGGCCGCACTGGGCCACGCCTGAGCCAGTACCTGAACTGCGAGCGCCTGGCCACTTACAAGAACGGCGAGATCGAAGTGCGTTACGAAGTCGTACGCCGCTCGCGTCTGGTGGGGGTTTCCGAAACCCTGAAGATCATGCTGCGCGGCGGCAAGGCACGGCCAAAACCGGCCAGCCGCGCGCGGTCGATTCGTCGGCGCAAACTGCATGAGTGACTCTGTCCGCAGGCATTTGACTGACAGTGCCACCTGAAACACGGGCAACAAAAAGCCCCGGCGACCTCACAGTCGCCGGGGCTCATCGGTACAGCGCTACATCACGCGATCAGGCATCAAAAGGCCAGACGTACACCGACGTTTGCGCCCCACGGCTGCTCGACATGCTCACCCTTCATGTAATCGAAGTCGGCATGCACCTGCAGACGCTCGGACAGCGACACCGACACACCGGTGCCCAGCTCGAACCGCGAGCCGAAGACATCGCTGTCGAAGCGCTGGCTATTGACGCTGACATCATTGCCATGGGAGAACTCATGCGCCCCCGCCACCCGCACATAAGGCTGCACGACACCGCCATCCTTGAGCGCAAACTGCCGCCCGACCGTGGCGCCGACCTTGCCCAGCACCGACTGCGTCTGGCTGGTTTTCGCCTGCAAGCCGTTGTCCAGCGTGTAACGATCAGCGTCAATCCACACGCTCGACACCTGCGCGAAT
Organism: Pseudomonas sp. GW821-FHT02A11; assembly: GCF_059421985.1. Classification (NCBI taxonomy): domain Bacteria; kingdom Pseudomonadati; phylum Pseudomonadota; class Gammaproteobacteria; order Pseudomonadales; family Pseudomonadaceae; genus Pseudomonas; species Pseudomonas sp. GW821-FHT02A11. Next base: position 72,800 of record NZ_JBWKWB010000019.1, on the reverse strand, counting down.
GGCTCCACGAACCAATCGTCAGGCAGCTTCACATGCTTGCCGAATTCCAGCGAACCGCCGACGGCCACGTTGTTGTAATCGCCCTTGGCCTTCTCGCCATCGCTCATCGCCACCTTGGACTGGTTGTGAAACTTATTCACCTTCACCACGCCATCCAGGTAATAACCCTCCTCCGACAGCCAGGTGCCGTAGGCGCCGACATAATAGCTGTCGACCTCGCCCGAGGTGCCACGGTCCATGTCCAGATCGGACTGGCTGTAGCCTCCCATCACACCCACCAACAAATGCCCGTCACTGACCGGAATCGGCGCATCGGCGCCGAACGACAGCCCCTGCTGTTTCTGTCGGTACTTCACGCCAGCATCCAGCGAAGCATTGAAGCGGTTGCCATAACTGCGCATCCAGCCACCGCCCTCCTCACGCCCGCGCACCTCGCCCATGCGACTGCGCAACGTGCTCAACTCACTGTTCCAGATCGTCGGCCCGGCGCTGAACAACGCCAGCGCACTTTGCGTCGACGGGCTGATGGTCTTGCCGGAACCGACAATGAACCAGTCCGTGCCTTGTTGCTCCAGGGCGTAGGAGTAGGCGCCGAGGTCGACACGGGCGCCTCTGAGCCTGAACTGCGCATCACCACTCTCGGTGTGCACCACCCGCAGCGCATCAAACTCCGCAGGTACCGCCTCTTCACCCGTGTTGCGGATGTTGAGCAAGTGGTTGCCCGACGCGTTCCCCATGACATTCAGCAGATCGCCAGTACCATTGTTCAGGTTGATGCGCATGTCGAAGCGACCACGCCCCGACAGCTGCCCCAGGGTCAAAGTGTGGTGTGCGTCTTCAGAGAACCCCACGCTGCCGCCATTGATGGCCAGCGACTTCACCGCATTGTCACCGGCAAGCTGCCAGTGGCCGCTTGAGTCAATGACCACGGCGTTGCCGTTGACGATGTTGCCGTCCAGCCGAGCGTGGTTGCGTAGAGTGACGTTGAGAGTGCTCGTGTCGTCGGCGACCAGGTCTCCCTTGAGCTGACTGTTGTTGACTTCGACCTTGGCAGTGCTTTCGTCCCTGACATCGATGAGACGGTTGTTACCGGCTTCGAGGACTGAGTGGTTGGAGATCAGGATGTCGGCGTTTGTCTTTTCGTTTTTGTTATCGGCGGTCTTGATCACTTCAATGGTGGCTCCCTTACGAGCGGTAAGCCTGGAGCCATCCACCTCCAGACGATTCTTCTCTTCATAGCGAGCTTCGGTGCCATTGAAAATCCGGACGGCGCTGGTATCTCCGATAACATGGCTGGATTCTTGGATGTGGGCCACCCCGCCTGCTATCGATATTCCACCAGCCTTCCCCCTCCCGTCTGACATACCCTCAACATTCGATTGGCGGAGCACTAACTGCCCTTGAGGAGAAATCAGTACCCCATAGCCCATCCCTCGCACTTGGCTCCCAGTGACGTCGGCGATGGACAGTGATTGTCGGTCTCCTTGCGCACTCCCAAGAATCATCGCCTCCGCACTGCCATTCGCGATAATCCCGCCATTGATGATCGCAGCCCCTTTGAAAACGCGGATCCCCTCACGAACCTGACCATCATTGATATTGAGTTTTGACTGATTAATCAAAAGGTGATCAACAACCGCTCCACTCAAAACGTTCAAAACACCGCCATTCCAGACCCCGTAGCTTTGCGGAGGCGCTGAACTATCCACTGTATGAGGGACGCCATCCACGATCACCGCAGCCCTTTCGACACCATCGATTTTTACAAAACCTCCCCCCACGCCTCCAGATACTTCACTAGGTACGACCCGATCCACTTCACTGGCCCAGATGAGCGGCGAAACGCAGCTCATCGAAAGTGCCAGCACGCTGTATTTGAACTGGGTCAACGATACTTTCCCGATAGACACTCCACACCCTCCTGCATATGAGAGCGGCGAGTTTGGGAATAAATACCTTCTCCAAAAGTAAAATCAAAAAAAACTGGAGTAGGAAGTTTCCTAATAGAAGCGCGTTTTTTCCTACTTAAAAATCAGTGACAACCAAGATCTTCCGGGCCATCGCCCCAAAAAGCTGCAGGACTTTTCCACAGACCTCCTGCAAGCGTCCTACATGGCTGTAAAGGTTCCTACAAGTCCGCCCTGGCAGCACGTTGACCAGAGAAGAATACTGCGATTAATTTATTTCCAGATCAGGAAAGTCCCTGCTCGCAATAATCGCTGGCGCGCACCACGCCAGCTCCTAAAAAGAAAACAAACACAAAGGATTATTTATGAACGACTTCAAACAAACTCCGACCATTCTGCGCTCGGGTCATCGTGAGCCCATTCAAATCGAAGCACCTGATATTTCGTTCGCCTTTCACGATGAAGATAATCCGGGATTGATCCCCGTGTCCGCGCTGGGCGCGCCGATCAGTGTCGACTTGAAAGTGTGGGAAGGTGCCGAAGCCGGATACACCTACCAATTGATGTGGGACGGTAAAGAATACGGCGAGGAAAAAACAATCAGCAACGCCGATAAACCAGGCGATCCTCTGAAACTTGAGTTGCCTGAAGAGCTACAAACTGAAGGGACACATGCCCTTGGGTTCCGCGTATTCAGCCCAAACACTGGCATCAAAGAATTCTCGGATATTTTTTCCGTCGTGATCGACAAAACAGCGCCAGGCAAACCACAACTGGCAGCCTTACAGTTTCCCGTGGAAGTTCAGAATGGACTGACGCTCGCCGAGCTTGAAAATCTGGGTAACACATTGGAAGTTCAGGTCGCCGGGTATACCGGCATGGCCAAGCACGACGTTATTCAAACTTGGTGGGGCGAAGCCAAAGGCCCATCTGCGACGGTTAGTGTGGATGATATGGGCTTGAACAAAGTTATTTTCGAATTTTCAAAAGACTTCCTTGAGTCCATCGCCGCAGGGGTTCATCCCGTCAAGTACAACGTGACCGACCGCGCCGGTAATGTATCAGAGGACTCGTTGCCAGTAGATATTCTGCTCTTGCTGGAGGAGATACCCGACAATTTCCCCGCGCCGATCCTGGACCCGGCCGTAGGTGACCTGATCGATTACGCGGAAGCGCGCCCTGGCGTACAGGTCGACATCCCTCATTACGCTAGTGCCGCAGCGTTCGACCAGGTCACGCTTTATTGGGGCGCAGACAGGCCGATGTATCCCGTTGAACTCCCGCCAGGCATTGAAAATGAAGACATCGTTCTGTCGTTGCGGGTGCCCTATGAAACGATCGCTGCCAACCCCATTGGAGAAATCGCCATCAGTTACCGGGTAACTCGTCAAAACCAGTTGAGTGGTTCTTCGCTGTCCAAGATCGTCAATGTGTTCATCACGTTGCCTATCCCAGTTCCGACAGCCCCCCTTATTGTTCAGGGGACAAGCGTCGATAATCCAAACAAGGACGATAACTTTATTGATGAGGACGACTACGAACTTAATGGGCGTGCCGTGGTCCCGTGGAGTAATGAATTTCGGATCAATGACGACCTGAATCTTTATTGGGGTGATCAACAGCGGTTGCAATGGCACCAGATCAGCGAGGAGGACATGGCGGTTAAAAACGACTTGGTGATTCCCGTTGCAAATTCGATCATGAAAACGCAAGGCACGGGCGCCGAAATTCCGGTTTGGTACACCGTGACTCGAAGCGGGAATCCAAACGCAGCAACTTCCCCCGTGCAAAAAGTGACTGTGCGATCTAAAGAGGAATTGCCGGGTGGGACGGAGGGGATCGACGGCCCGGTCTTTAAACTGACTCCTGCCGGCTATATCTCATTACTTGTCGCCCCAGATGGCACAAGCGGTCTTATTACCCCTTATCCGAATATTGCCGAACAACAAAAGCTTTTCTTCACCTTTAAAGGTTTTGATCGCGACAACAATCCAATTGAAGCCGCAACCGTCACGGCCACTCGACAACTGGACGATATCGACATCGTTAATGGGTACAGTTTTGAAGTTCCCTATAACAACTTGAGAACTATCTGCACCGGATTCTGCGAGGCCTACGTTAGGGTTGAGCCTGCTCCCGGTAGCAATCAAAGCGCGGTGACATCCAAAGTGACCCGAGTTCCAGTGGATATGCGCCGTCCGAACGAAACGTTCTGCAGTTTGCGCCCATAATAACCCTCAAGTACCAAGGCAAGCCTGGTTTGAATGGGCTTGCCGCCTCTAAAAAGGATAAAAACAATGACCCCACAAAACGAAAAATCGACAAAAGAACCTATTCCTCTTGATCTCCCTAACATTGCAGTGGCCTTAGAGGGAGGGCTGATTCCAATTGAACATCTGACTGCGCCCATCACGGTTAACTTTCCCGTGTGGCCAGCTGCCGAGGCTGGATATACGTATCAGCTGGTTTTTGACGGTCAACGAGTACCGCCGGAGAAAATCATTCTGGATACCGATCAACCTGATGATGTCTTGCAAGTGGAGGTCCCAGTCGAGATGCTGAGTGAGGGTGAACATGCGGTCTCTTATCGCATTCACAGCCCGAACACACTGGATGAAGTTTATTCTGACAGCGTGCCGATGATTGTCGACAAAACCGCCCCAGGCTCCCCCGACCTCGCTCCCATCCTCTTCCCCGCTGACATCCAGGACGGCTTGACCTCCGACGAACTTGAAGCAATGAACAACGTCCTGCCCGGTCGCATCGCCAGCTACAACGGCATGGCCATCGGCGATGTGGTACACACTTCTGGGGTGGGCTGCAAGGACCGATGGTCACGGTCGATGGTAATGACATGGGTTTGAACAGTGTGACGGTGAACTTCACCCGTGAGCTGCTGGAGCAGGCAGACGGGGTAAGTTCCCAGGTCTATTACACCGTGACGGATTTGGCGGGAAATGTGTCGATGAAGTCCGAGGCGCTGTCCATTTCGCTGCAATTATCGGTACTCAATCCCCTCCCGCTCCCATCCATCAAAGAAGCCACCAACAACATCCTCGACCCCGCCAACGCCACCCAGGGCGCCACGGTGGTCGTTGCCGCCTCTGCCAATCTGCGCGAGGGCGAGAAGCTTACTGTGCGTTGGGAGGGGCCCAAGGGCAGTGACCTCAAGGAGCACGTGGTCACTGCCGAGCAATCTGGCCGGGAGGCGTCGGTTGTCATCGCCAGTGCCCTGGTGTCGGTGAACGACGGGCAGACGGTGGAGGTGTCGTACAGCGTCACGCGGCGCAGTGGTGCGGTGCAGGATTCGGAAAAGCTGGCACTGAAGATTCTCAGCGCGGCGCTGGATCTGCCGGCGCCGACGGTCGATACCGTGGGGCCGGACGGGGTGTTGCGGCCATCGCTGATTACCGGGCCCGACGCGATTGCCCGGGCGACGTATCGGGGGATGATTGCCACCGATGAGGTGAAGGTGCGCTGGATCGGCAAGACCACGTTCGAGGGGCCATTCCAGACGGTGGGCGACAGCAGTCATTTGAAGTTCACGATTCCGAAGTCCTTCATCGAAGGGTCCGAGGGCGATACGGCGACGGTGTCCTACCTCGTTAGCCGGGACGGGGTGGAAACCGAGTCTCACAAGCTGGAACTGAGTGTGCGTGAGGAGCTGCTGTTCGACACCTCGCCCGTGGCACTGCCGGGCAAGATTTATCTGATTCCGGGCAGCCCCGATCTGCTGCCGGCCTTCCCCAGCGGGACAACGGTACAACGCACAGCCAGCGGTGGTCGCCCTCCCTATACGTACACCAGCGGCGATCCCCGGGTGGCCCATGTGAACGAAGAGGGGCTGACATCGGTGCGGGGCAATGGCAGCGCGACGATCACAGTGACGGATGCTGGCGGGGAAAGCAGAAGTTACCCGGTAACGGTGTCGGGGGTTATCGAATGCGTAGGCGTAGGGTCGGGCAATCTGACGAAGATGACTAACGCAGCACATGCCGTGGGAGGGCGAATTCCGACCATCAACGAGCTAATCGAAATCTACAACGCGTATGGCAATCGCTGGCCAATGGGCACCAGGAACTTCTGGTCGTCGTCGTACGCAGTGAACCTGCTTGGGGCCAAGTGGTACTACGTGAAAAACATGCAGAACGGGCAGACCTTCAAGTTGCTGCACACCAATTCCAGTTTGGGTGTTGCGATTCGTTGAATGATCGAGCCAGGCCTGTCTTTTAGCTCGCGCTCGAAGCGTTTCCCGGAGGCATCGCCCGTTGGCGGTGCCTTCGACGTTGCCGGTTTTGCGCAACGCTGCAGGAGAATCATCATGAAAAACCCCACTCACTTGCCGTCTTTGAGCCCGTGCGACAGTAGTCCATCGGACCGGTTCGAGGCGCAGGTCAATGGCAAAGCATTTATAAGCACCCATCTGAGAGCCGTGGCGTGCCTGCGAACGGAACTGGACGGCTGGCGCAGTTGCAAGATATGGAAGATTCATGCAGTGGGAAAAGTCGCGGGGCGTCGTACGGTGTTTGGCTTCTTCATGGCGCAGACGCTGCCCTTGGGTACGTACGACCTGGTGCGCGATGCCCGTCTGACCGTGGTCTACCACCTCACGCCCAAACAACACGCGCAGGTCCTTCACTCTCGGGACTTTCAGGAAGGCACCCTGACCCTGCTCGACTGTAACGGCGACACAGGCCGGTTGCGCGGCACGTTCGAGATCGCCATGCCGGCCATCGGCTTCAGTGTTTCGGGCGGCGTGTTCGACCTCGAGTGCCACCCTGAAAAATCGGCCCTTAATCGATGAGAAACCGTGCGATGTGCTCGGCCGATGCCTGCAGGCAAGCGGCGTGGTCAGTGCCTGAGGATTTCAACGGCTTGAGGTCGTGGTTGGCGGTGGGCAGCCAGAGCATGTCGATGCTGGCGGACAGCGTGTAGCCCTCGACGGCTTCGCGATTGCCCAAGGCGTCGCGTTCGCCCTGAATGATCAGGGTGGGGGTGCGCAGCTCGGCCAGGTGTGCGACGCGGGGTTTTTCCGGCTTGCCGACGGCGTAGAACGGGTAGCCCAGACAGATCAGCCCATCGACGCTCAGCTCGTCCGCGACGAGGCTGGCCATGCGCCCACCCATGGACTTGCCGCCGATGGCCAGACGACCACCGACCTCAGCTCGCACCGCAGCGTACACCCTGTGCCAGCATTCAAGGAGTGTTGCCTGGGGGTTGGGAGGGCGCTTGCCGCCGTTTATTCGGCGTTGGGCCATGTAGGGAAATTCGAAACGCAGCACGCCCACGCCGAGTGCGGCCAACCGCTCGGCGATGTCGTTCATGAACTCGCTGTCCATCGGTGCCCCGGCGCCATGGGCAAGGATCAGCGTCGTGGTTTTGCCAGGCTCGGTAGACGCGGGTGCATTCCACAACCAGCCGTGGGTGCGTGCCAGTTGCGCGCAATGATGGGCATCACTGCCTGGCGGAGTTGCTTTGCTCATACTTGCCTCGTTGTGCAGTTCGTGCCGCGAAAAAGTCAGAACGGCCGCCATTATGCCGATCCGATCGATGCGCTGCCGAGCGTCAATCAAGCAATGAAGAAGGCTGGCCAAGACAGCGGCGGTTCAGCTTCGTCTGTTTACCCTTCCAGAACACTTCGGCGAAGAGCCCCGTTAACTGAGCGCCCCAACCCACACGCCACCGGGCGGTTTCAGGATCGGCCATGCTTTTTGTCCGGTGCCGGTCGATCATCCGCGACGATCGCCGGCCTTGTCTGCCAGCTCGGGCCAAATTATTTGGGCAGTTAAAAAGTGCAATTGTCGACGGCTTTTGTATACAACTATCGATGCAAAAAACGCTCTACCACGGCAAGGAATGCAGACAGAGAATCGTTTCAGCCACCATCGATAGCCAGTGAATGCCGCGTCCTGCAATGGGACGCGGCAACCCTCTCCCTCGCGCGGCGAAGTGTCGCAGATCGCTAAATTACGGCTTCCCTCGCTGAGCAAACGCGTCTAAGCTACGCCTCACAGTGGTCCGGCGATAGCTGGCCACAGGCTCAGTGGAAGGATTGTGCACGACCCTCCAACCCTCTTGCAGACCGACAGCGCAGCCCTGTCGTCACCCGCAGGGTTGTATCCAATTTCCCGAACTCACGCGCGCTGCCTCACTCGACCTGTTCTCCCGCCCCCTTCGGCCCACTTGGGCAGACGGCCTTGTCGCGAATTCGCGCAGGCCCTGCCGGACTCCGCAACCATCGCGACCGTTGACCTCGCCCCCCGCTTGCGCGCGGCAAAACGTCTACGCTTAAAACGATGTTGCGGCCGTTACCACACTAATAAAATTCCAAACCGTGGAACCTTAGAATGAGCACAGCAATCAGTCAGACTGCTTATAACTATAAGGTGGTCCGCCAGTTCGCCATCATGACGGTGGTCTGGGGGATTATTGGCATGGGGCTCGGTGTCTTCATCGCCTCCCAACTCGTGTGGCCTGACCTGAATCTCGGGCTCCCGTGGACGACATTCGGACGTCTGCGCCCGCTGCACACCAACCTTGTGATCTTTGCCTTCGGGGGCTGCGCCCTGTTCGGCACGTCTTACTATGTGGTGCAGCGCACCTGTCAGACGCGGCTGATTTCCGACGGCATGGCGGCCTTTCACTTCTGGGGATGGCAAGCCGTAATCATCGGCGCCATCATCACCCTGCCGATGGGCTATACCACCACTAAGGAATACGCTGAGCTCGAGTGGCCGATCGCGATCCTGCTGGCCATCGTCTGGATCACCTACGCGGCGGTGTTCTTCGGCACCATCGTCAAGCGCAAGACCAAGCATATCTATGTCGGCAACTGGTTCTACGGGGCCTTTATCGTGGTCACCGCGATGCTGCACATCGTCAACCACATGTCGCTGCCGGTCAGCCTGTTCAAGTCCTATTCGGCCTATTCGGGTGCGACCGACGCGATGATCCAGTGGTGGTACGGGCACAACGCCGTAGGCTTTTTCCTGACTACGGGCTTTCTCGGGATGATGTACTACTTCGTGCCGAAACAGGCCGAGCGTCCGATCTACTCGTATCGTCTTTCCATCGTGCACTTCTGGGCGCTGATCACCCTGTACATCTGGGCCGGTCCTCACCATTTGCACTACACCGCCCTGCCCGATTGGGCACAATCGCTGGGCATGGTGATGTCGATCATCCTGCTGGCTCCGAGCTGGGGCGGCATGATCAACGGCATGATGACCCTCTCCGGCGCATGGCATAAATTGCGCACCGACCCGATCCTGCGCTTCCTGGTCGTGTCGCTGGCCTTCTACGGCATGTCGACCTTCGAAGGGCCGATGATGGCGATCAAGACCGTCAACTCGCTCTCGCACTACACCGACTGGACCATTGGCCACGTTCACGCCGGCGCCCTGGGCTGGGTGGCGATGATCTCCATCGGCGCCGTGTATCACATGATCCCGCGCCTGTATGGCCGTCCGCAGATGCACAGCATCGGCCTGATCAACGCGCACTTCTGGCTGGCGACCATCGGCACCGTGCTGTACATCGCCTCGATGTGGGTCAACGGCATTACCCAAGGCCTGATGTGGCGCGCCATCAATGATGACGGCACCCTCACCTACTCCTTCGTCGAAGCGCTGCAGGCAAGCCATCCGGGCTACATCGTGCGCGCCCTGGGCGGAGCCTTCTTCGCCAGCGGCATGCTGTTCATGGCCTACAACGTGTTCCGCACCGTGCGCGCGTCGAACACCGAGCAAGCCGAAGAAGCCGCCCAGATCGCTGTCGTGGGAGCGCACTGATGATCAAGCACGAATCCCTCGAAAAGAACATCGGCCTGCTGTCGATCTTCATGGTGATTGCCGTCGCGGTCGGCGGCCTGACGCAGATCGTCCCGCTGTTCTTCCAGGACGTCACCAACAAACCGGTCGAAGGCATGAAGCCGCGCCCGGCGCTGGAAGTCGAAGGCCGCGATGTGTTCATCGCCAATGGCTGTGTGGGCTGCCACTCGCAGATGATCCGGCCGTTCCGCGCCGAAACCGAACGCTACGGTCACTACTCGGTGGCGGGTGAAAGCGTCTGGGATCACCCCTTCCTGTGGGGCTCCAAACGCACCGGGCCGGACCTGGCCCGTGTCGGCGGGCGCTACTCCGACGACTGGCACCGCGCGCACCTCTATAACCCGCGCAACGTGGTGCCAGAGTCGATCATGCCGGCCTACCCGTTCCTGGTGGAAAACAAGCTCGACGGCAAGTTGACCGGTCGCAAGCTCGAAGTACTGCGCAACCTGGGCGTGCCCTACACCGACGACGACATCGCCAAGGCGGCCGACGCCGTCAAGGGCAAGACTGAAATGGATGCGCTGGTGGCCTATCTGCAGGGACTGGGCACCCTCATCAAGAGCAAACGGTGATCGCCATGGATATCGGAATGATTCGAGGTCTGGGTACCGTCGTGGTGATGGTGGCCTTCATCGGTCTGGCGTTGTGGGTCTTCAGCCCCCGGCGCAAAGCCGAATTCGACGATGCGACCCTGCTGCCCTTTGCCGATGATCCCGAGGCCATAAAGCAGCTGGAGCAAGCGAAAGCTTCCAGGAGCAACAAACAATGACTACGTTTTGGAGCCTGTACGTCACCGTACTCTCGCTGGGCACGATCTTCTGCCTGGCCTGGCTGCTGCTGGCGACCCGCAAGGGCCAGCGCGCCGACACCACCGACGAGACCGTGGGCCACTCCTTCGACGGCATCGAGGAGTACGACAATCCGCTGCCCAAGTGGTGGTTCATGCTGTTCGTCGGCACCATCATTTTCGCCCTCGGTTACCTGGCGCTGTACCCCGGCCTTGGCAACTGGACCGGCCTGCTGCCGGGCTACAACTATGTCGACAACGACAAGCAGATCGCTTTCTCCGACGGCAAGACCGGGTGGACCGGCGTGCATGAATGGGAAAAGGAAATGGCCCGTTCGGACGCCCGTTTCGGTCCAATCTTCGCCAAATTCGCAGCGATGCCGATAGAAGAAGTCGCCAAAGACCCGCAAGCCCTGAAAATGGGCGGGCGACTGTTCGCCTCCAACTGCTCGGTTTGCCATGGCTCCGACGCCAAGGGCGCCTACGGCTTCCCCAACCTGACCGACGCCGACTGGCGTTGGGGCGGCGAGCCGCAGACCATCAAGACCACCATCATGGGCGGACGCCACGCAGTGATGCCGGCCTGGGGTGAAGTGGTCGGCGATCAAGGCGTGCGTGACGTGTCGGCTTTCGTATTGACGCAACTGGACGGCCGCAAGCTGCCCGAAGACGCCAAGGCCGACCCCGCTGCCGGCCAGAAAATCTTCGCCGCCAACTGCGTCGCCTGCCACGGCCCCGAAGGCAAAGGCACGCCAGCCATGGGCGCCCCCGACCTGACCCACCCTGCCGCGTTCATCTACGGCTCGAGTTTTGCGCAGTTGCAGCAGACCATCCGCTACGGCCGTCAGGGCCAGATGCCAGCGCAAGAACTGCTGCAGGGGAACGACAAGGTGCATCTGCTGGCGGCGTATGTGTACAGCCTGTCCCATGGGGATAAGTCGCCCGAGTAGCGCCGCCTGCCGTGCTGGTCGGTTTTTACCAGCGGCTGCTGATAAAGACCGACTTGCTCCGGTTACATTCAGTCAACGATTCGCAGATTCGTGAGCAATATGCACCGCATCTCCAGCCCGAAGGGCTTGTACGCTCAGAAGCACAAGTCGCAGGACGCGCACTTGGTGTGACACTCATAAGGACATGTACATGATGAACAAATTCGCACTCGTATTCGGGTCGCTGGGCCTGTGCCTGGCCAGCCTTACCGCCCACGCCACCCAGCCGGTCAGCGATGCGCCGCCGGTGGTTGCCAAAGCCTCAGACCAGCCTTTCATCCACCACTCGGGGTCATCGTTTCTGGTGTTCACTTCAGACCCGCAATATCCGTGGACGACCTATAGCGACGATGACGTCGATATTTCCGCCCGTGAAAATCAACGGTTGGCCCGCCAATTGGTCGAGGAGCAGTATCAGAGCATCGCCGATTTTCGCAATGCCAAAAGCCAGCACTATGTACCGGTGATGATCAACGGCGACATGACCGCCTATGGCCACGGCTGGCAACGCGATTATCTGTATTCCACTCTGGATCGCTACCTCAATGGCGACTATTACTTCGGCCTGGGCAATCATGACTATGACAATAACGTCGATGATTGTGGCAGCAACGGATGTGCGCGAGACAGCCTGTTCGATTTGCGCGACAGGATGCAGCACAAGGTCGACTCGATGGACCTGGACATCCAGCACACGGGTCGCAATGAAACATGGCGTGGAAGCCTCGCGTACAGCAAGCAGATCGGCGACGTTCAGCTCATCCAGCTGAATAACTACCCCAACTACCGGGTTAACTTCGACTCCAGAATCTGGCTGCAGGCACGCACCTACGATTTCAGGATCAGCGACTCGCTGGACTGGCTGGAAAATCAACTGCAGCAAGCACGCGCCAACAACCGCATCATCATTTTGAACATGCACGACTCGCAAGATTGGGTACACAACGCTGCCGAAATCCAGCGCTTCAAAAAGATGATCAATGACTATCAGGTTTCCGCCGTTTTCGCCGGACATCTGCACAAGGTAAACGGGAAGCGCAGCTCTCGTTACCACTTTGGTGACGTTCCGGCCTATGTCAGCGGCTCTGCCTCTCAAGGTACCTACCTGATTGCGGAAGTCGACCGCGCAACAAGGCAACTCAAGATCAGTACCGTTAAAAATAACAATTGGGCCGACATGAAGACCATCGATGCGATTGCGCTACCGGGTCCAGCATGAGCCCGGCCGCTTATGGGGTGCCGTCCTGAAAACAACGGCGACGCCTTTGGGCAGATCTTGCTGCGGCGCGGCCGCACTTGCACCTCACTCGACTAAAATCACAACATCAATGATGGGCGATAGAACAACACCCCATGACCCCGGTCGGCACGCACTGACCGGGGCATTTATCCACTGCCCCTTACCGTGGCAGGCCTCGATGAGGGCGCCAAGATGAGCAACCAGATTCCGGTACACAATGTCACTCCGCCGACCCATAAAGAGAGTGACACCGTTGACCTCTACGCCTCCCGGGAAAAGATCTACACCCGGGCGTTCACGGGTGTATTCCGTAATCTGCGCATCGGTGGCGGGATCGTGCTGTTCGTGCTGTATTTCGGCACGGTCTGGCTCAATTGGGGCGGGCATCAAGCCGTCTGGTGGAACCTGCCGGAGCGCAAGTTCTACATCTTCGGCGCCACCTTCTGGCCGCAGGATTTCATTCTGCTGTCGGGCATTTTGATCGTCGCGGCTTTCGGCCTGTTTTTCATTACCGTGTTCGCTGGCCGCGTGTGGTGCGGCTATACCTGCCCGCAGAGCGTGTGGACGTGGATTTTCATGTGGTGCGAGAAGGTCACCGAGGGCGACCGCAACCAGCGCATGAAGCTGGACAACGCGCCCATGGGCGCCAATAAACTCGTCCGCAAGTCCGCCAAACATGGCCTGTGGCTATTGATCGGGCTGGTCACCGGGCTGACCTTCGTCGGCTATTTCTCGCCGATCCGAGAGCTGACCGTGGATTTCTTCACCGGCCAGGCCGATGGCTGGTCGTACTTCTGGGTCGGGTTCTTCACCTTGGCCACCTACGGCAACGCCGGCTGGCTGCGCGAACAGGTGTGCATTTACATGTGCCCCTATGCGCGTTTTCAAAGTGTGATGTTCGACAAGGACACCCTCATCGTTTCCTATGACCCACGTCGCGGGGAGAAACGCGGCACGCGCAAAAAAGATGTGGACTACAAGGCTCAAGGCCTGGGTGACTGCATCGACTGCACCATGTGCGTTCAGGTCTGCCCCACCGGCATCGACATCCGCGACGGCCTGCAGATCGAGTGCATCGGCTGCGCGGCCTGCATCGACGCCTGCGACACCATCATGGACAAGATGAACTACCCTCGCGGCCTGATCAGCTACACCACCGAACACAACCTCTCCGGCCAGGTCACGCACAAGCTGCGCCCCCGCTTGATCGGCTATGCCGTGGTGCTTTTGCTCATGATCGGCGTACTGGCCGGGGCGTTTTTCATGCGCTCGTTGGTGGGCTTCGATGTCAGCAAGGACCGCGTGCTGTACCGCGAGAACGCCGAGGGCCGAATCGAAAACGTCTACAGCCTCAAAGTGATGAACAAGGATCAAAAGGACCACACCTACCTACTCGACGCCACGGGCCTGCCGGACCTGAAGCTGCAGGGCCGTCGCGAGATCAAGGTGGCCGCGGGTGAAATCTTCACCCTGCCGGTAGAGTTGTCGGTCTCGCCCGAACAACTGCCATCGAGCACCAACGAGATCCGTTTCATCCTTAAAGACCTAGAAGACAGCGGCACCCAAGTGCAGGCCAAGAGCCGGTTCATCGGCCCACACGTTCGTTGAGAGACGCCAGACATGACCCTAGCAACCGCCACAAACCCTTGGTACAAGCACCTTTGGCCGTGGATCATCATCGGCATCCTGATCTGCTCGGTCACCCTCACCCTGTCGATGGTGACCATTGCCGTGACCCATCCGGACAACCTGGTCAGCGACAACTATTACGAAGCGGGCAAAGGTATCAATCGCTCACTGGATCGCGAATTGCTCGCGCAAACCCTGAAGCTGCGCGCCAGCGTGACTCTGGACGACGTGACCGGCGAAGCGGACCTGCGCCTGACCGGCGACAGCCAGCCGGAAACCCTGGTGCTGAACCTGATCTCGCCGACGCAACCGGAAAAGGACCGCAAGATCGTCCTGGCCCGCAACCCGGCGCAACCGGGGCGGTATGTCGGGCAGATGAGCGACAGGGTCGAAGGCCGGCGTTTCGTCGAGCTGCTGGGTGTGGAAAACAGCCAGACCTGGCGCCTGTTCGAGGAAGAGTCCATCAGCCGCGACAAGGATCTGATTCTGGGCGATGAGCCGATTCAGGGTGCCGAAGCGCTGAAGAAGTGATGACGTGAACGTGCCAACCCCCTGCTTCCATTGCGCTCTGCCCGTGCCGCCCGGTGGGCGCTTTACCACTGCCGTGCTGGGCGAGACCCGTGAGTTCTGCTGCCCCGGCTGCCAGGCCGTGGCGCAGACCATCATTGCGGGCGGGCTGGAAAGCTACTACAGCCATCGCAGCGAAGCCTCAACCAATCCTCAGACGTTGCCTACACAACTGATCGACGAACAGGCGCTGTACGATCGCCCCGACGTACAAGCACCGTTCGTGCGTCATGACGCGCAACAGGCCGAGACCACATTGCTGATCGAAGGCATCAGTTGTGCCGCGTGTGGCTGGTTGATCGAACGTCATTTGCGTACCTTCCCCGCCGTTGCCGATGCGCGTCTGAACCTGTCCAACCATCGCCTGCATCTGCGCTGGAACGACGGCGATCTGGCCCTGAGCAAGGTGTTGAACGAGATTCGCCACATCGGTTACGCGGCGCACCCTTACCAACCGGATCAGGCCACCGAGCAGCTGGCTCAGGAAAACCGCCGCAGCCTGCGCCAGTTGGGCGTCGCAGGGCTGCTGTGGTTTCAGGCGATGATGGCGACCATGGCCACCTGGCCAGAATTCAACATCGATTTAAGTCCGCAAATGCACACGATCCTGCGCTGGGTGGCGATGTTTCTGACGACTCCCATCGTGTTCTACAGCTGCGCGCCTTTCTTCAAAGGCGCGCTGCGCGATCTGCGCACCCGTCATCTGACGATGGATGTGTCCGTGTCGCTGGCCATTGGCATGGCCTACGTGGCGGGCATCTGGACAGCGATCACCGGCGTCGGCGAGTTGTACTTCGATGCGGTGGGCATGTTTGCGCTGTTTCTGCTGGCCGGGCGTTATCTGGAGCGCCGCGCTCGGGAGCGCACCGCCGCTGCCACGGCGCAACTGGTGAATCTGTTGCCCGCGTCCTGTCTGCGCCTTAATGAAGACGGCCAGAGCGAGCGCATTCTGCTTGGCGAGTTGCGCGTAGGCGATCGTGTTCTGGTGCAACCTGGCGCGGTGCTGCCGGCGGATGGGTGCATTGTTTCGGGCCGTTCGAGCGTGGATGAGTCGCTGCTGACCGGGGAATACCTGCCGCTACCGCGCCTCATCGGTGATGCCGTCACCGCCGGGACGCTGAACATCGAGAGCGCGCTGACCGTCGAAGTCCTGGCCCTAGGCCACGACACACGGCTGTCGGCGATCGTTCGTTTGCTCGACCGTGCGCAATCGGAAAAGCCCCCGGTGGCGCAGATGGCGGACCGGGCAGCCCAGTGGTTTCTGCTGATTTCGCTGGGGTGCGCCCTTGGCATCGGCTTGCTGTGGTGGCAACTGGACCCGCAACGGGCGTTCTGGATTGTGTTGGCGATGTTGGTAGCCACCTGCCCGTGCGCGCTGTCGCTGGCCACGCCCACGGCGCTGACCTCGGCTACCGGCACCCTGCATGGCCTGGGCCTGTTGCTAACCCGAGGCCACGTGCTCGAAGGCTTGAATCAGATCGACACGGTGATTTTCGACAAGACTGGCACTCTGACCGAAGGCCGTCTGACTCTCAAGGCGATTCGCAGCCTGGGGACGCTGAACAGCGACGACTGTTTGTGTCTGGCCGCCGCGCTGGAAAACCACTCCGAGCACCCCATCGCCCGTGCCTTTGGCGGCACGCCGCTCACTGCCGAGCAGGTCATCACCACGCCGGGGTCAGGCCTCGAAGGCCTGGTTGAGGGACGCCGCCTGCGCATTGGCGAGCCGGGGTTTGTCTGCGCGCTGAGCGGCAGCCCGGTGCCGGCGCTGCCTGATGAACCCGGACAGTGGCTGATGCTCGGCGATGAAAAGCAGCTGCTGGCCTGGCTGGTGCTGGATGACCACCTGCGTGACGACGCGGCGCTGTTGATCGATGCCTGCAAGCAACGGGGCTGGAAGACCTTGCTGCTGTCAGGCGACAGCTCGCCGATGGTCGGCATTGTCGCCGCGCAATTGAAGATCGATGAGGTGCGGGGCAGCCTGCGCCCTGATGACAAGCTGCAGATTCTTCAACAACTACGCGCCGAGGGCCGCAAGGTGTTGATGATCGGCGACGGGGTCAACGACGTGCCGGCATTGGCGGCCGCTGACATCAGCGTAGCGATGGGCTCGGCGACGGATCTGGCCAAGACCAGCGCCGATGCCGTGCTGTTGTCCAACCGATTGCAGGCGCTGGTGCAGGCCTTCGCCCTCGCCCGCCGCACTCGGCGCATCATCATCGAGAATTTGCTCTGGGCCGGGCTGTACAATGGCCTCATGCTGCCGTTCGCCGCCCTCGGCTGGATCACACCGTTGTGGGCGGCGGCAGGCATGTCGGTGAGTTCGCTGATCGTCGTGCTCAACGCCTTGCGCCTGACGCGCCGCCCCACTCGCGACACCTCATTCACCCCGGTCGGCGCTGCTCGCCCACTGGTCACGTAACGGATTGCGGAGGCTCGATGCCCGCGCTTTACATCATGATTCCGGTGGCCCTGCTGATCGTGGCCGTGGCGATCTACGTGTTCTTCTGGGCCGTGGACAGCGGCCAGTACGACGACATGGATGGCCCGGCCCATAGCATTCTGTTCGACGATCAGGACCCGAGCCACAAGGCTGGCGTGGATGAGGCGTCGGGCAAACCCGGCACCGCCTCAGATCCGGCTAAGGACAAAAAGCTGCCCCATGCCTGACCTCCTCCCCCAACTGCTTTGCGCGCTGATACTCGGCCTGCTCGGCGGCGGCCATTGCCTGGGCATGTGCGGCGGGCTGATGGGCGCGCTGACCTTGGCCATCCCCAAGGAGCAACGCAGCCGACGTTTGCGCCTGCTGCTGGCCTACAACCTGGGGCGCATTTTCAGCTATGCCTGCGCCGGTTTGCTGATCGGGCTGGCCGGCTGGGCCGTGGCCAACAGTCCGGGTGCGATGGTGTTGCGGGTCATTGCTGCCGTGCTGCTGATCTGTATGGGGTTGTACCTGGCGGGATGGTGGAGCGGCCTGACGCGCATCGAAGCCTTGGGGCGCTGGCTGTGGCGTTACATTCAGCCGCTTGCCAGCCGCCTGCTGCCCGTGTCGAGCCTGCCTCGGGCCCTGCTGCTCGGCGCGCTATGGGGCTGGCTGCCGTGCGGGCTGGTGTACAGCACCTTGCTGTGGTCGGCCAGTCAGGGCGATGCCTTTTACAGTGCGCTGCTCATGCTGGCCTTCGGCCTTGGCACTTGGCCGGTGCTCCTCGCCACCGGTCTTGCCGCTGAGCGCACCACTACCTTGCTGCGTCAGCGTGGTGTGCGCGTGGCAGGTGGTTTGCTGGTCATGCTGTTCGGTCTCTGGACCCTCCCAGGCCCCCATCAGCATTGGTTGATGGGGCATTAGCCAGCTGCCAATGCCGTGAAACATCTCCTTAAACTCCCCCACCGCCACCGGTCTGTACGGCAATTGCCGATTCAAGTGCACATCCGTACACTGCGCAACCTTTTGTTACCGGGTGGTCTTCATGCTGTTCGTGCTGCGTATGTTGCTGATGACGGTGCATTTCATCGCTGCGGGTTGTCTGGGGCTGATGCTTGGCCTGTGCCGCCCGTTCAACCCCGACAACAGCCGCCTGTGCGCGCGCCTTTATGCGCTACCCGCGATGTGGATTCTGCGTCTTCGCTTGAAAGCCGAAATGGGCGCGCAGTTCGATCGCACGCGCCCGTGCGTGATCGTTGCCAACCATCAGTCCAACTACGACCTGTTCATCCTTGGCAACATCGTGCCGCCGCGCACGGTGTGCATCGGCAAGAAGAGCCTCAAATGGGTGCCCTTTTTCGGTCAGTTGTTCTGGTTGGCCGGCAACGTGCTGATCGATCGCGGTAATCCGCTGCGGGCACGCCTGTCCATTCGCCAGACCACCGAAACCCTGCAACATAAAGACACCTCGATCTGGGTGTTCCCGGAAGGCACGCGCAACCAGGGCAAGGGCTTGCTGCCGTTCAAACGCGGCGCGTTCCAGATGGCCATCGACGCGGGCGTGCCCATCGTGCCGGTGTGCGTGAGTACCTATGTGCGCGACATGCGCCTGGGCCAGTGGGACAGCGGCCAGGTGATGATTCGCTCGCTGCCTGAGCTGCCGACCACAGGCCTGACCGGCGACGACATCCCGGACCTGATTGCCCGTTGCCACAGCCAGATGCAGGCCTGCATCGAGCAGATGGACGCGCACCTGCGCGCGCCCAGGATCGTTGCCCAAACCGCGCCTGAACAGCTCTCACAAAACCCTCGAACTCCTTGAATTTCGCCGACTCTGAGTAGGCAGAGCGCGCTAAGCTGCGCGTGATTCCCTCCTAGAAGAAGCGAATACCATGGGCCGAGTAGTTGCTGCCGCGGTTTACAGCGCCGGAAAAAAGGTCACCAACATTAGCCTCGACGAAGGGGCCGCCTGGGCCGCAAAGCCTGGGCATTTCGTCTGGATCGGCCTGGAGCAGCCCAGTGCTCAGGAGCTGGCCACCCTGCAAAAACAATTCTGTCTGCATGAACTGGCCATCGAAGATGCGCTGGAGGTGCACAGCCGACCGAAGCTGGAAACCTTCGGCGACGCCCTGTTCATCGTCACCTACGCGCCCATTCGCGAGAATGGCAAGCTGATCTTCATCGAGACGCACATCTTCGCGGGCAAGGGGTACATCATCACTTCGCGCAATGGCGACTCCAAATCCTACGGTCTGGTGCGTCAGCGTTGCGAAGCGCGGCCATTGCTGCTGGAGCACGGCGAGGATTTCGTCCTCTACGCGCTGCTGGATTTTGTCACCGAGAACTACCAGCCGGTCACCGAGGCCATTCATTGCGAGCTCGAGGAGCTGGAGCACAGCGTCCTGAGCACCGAACTCAACGAAGCCGACATTCACCGCATCCACAGCTTGCGTCGCGATCTGCTGCGATTGCGCCGTTATGTTGCGCCAATGGTGGAGATTGGCGAAGAGCTGCAGAAGCTGGATTTTCCCTTTATCGACAAAAACATGCGCCCGTACTTTCGCGACGTGGAAATCCACGTGAAGCGGCAGATGGAGGACTTGGCCAATCTGAGGGACATCGCCAGCCAGACCATCGAAATCGGCTTGCTGCTGGAGTCCTCACGGCAAAGCCTGACCCAGCGCAAGTTCGCGGCCTGGGCGGCGATTCTGGCGTTTCCCACAGCGATTGCCGGGATCTATGGGATGAATTTCCAGAACATGCCGGAGCTGAGCTGGCATTACGGCTATTTTGCCGTGCTGGGGGTGATTCTGGGTGGGTGCGGGATCTTGTTTGCCAGCTTCAAGCGGTCGGGGTGGTTGTAACAGACGGCGGCATCTTTTGACCTTGTAGGAGCGCGCTTGCCCGCGATGACGTTGGCACATTCAACATTTATGGGAATGCCAAAGTGCAATCGCGGGCAAGCGCGCTCCTACAGGAATGAGGCGAGGCGAGATAACTCAGGCGACTTCAGGCTTGTTCGCCACAAACCGCATCATCCATTCGGCCACCGTGGTGCCGTGGTGATCTTCTTCCAGGCTGGCGATGCCTTTGCTGTACACCTGCTCGCCCAGTGCCTCCTGACGAATGTCGAGCAAGGTGCGCGAGTAGTCATGGATGAACTCCGGGTGGCCCTGGAAGCACAGCACCTGATCGTTGATGTGGTACGCAGCGAACTGGCAGAACGGGCTGGACGCAATGACCGTCGCGCCTTCCGGCAGCGCAGTGACCTGGTCCTGATGGCTGATCAGCAGGGTCAGTTTGTCCATGGAAGGGCTCATCCACGGTTTGGCCGGTGCCAGGTCATAGTGGTGAATGCCAACGCCCCAGCCTTGGGTGGCACGCTCGGTCTTGCCGCCGAGCAACAGCGCCAGCAACTGATGCCCGAAGCACACACCCAGCAGCTTGTCGCCGCGCTCGTAGCGTTCCAAAAGGTAGGTCTTGAGCGTTTGAATCCAGGGGTCGGCGCCGAAGGAGTCGGCCTTGGAGCCGGTCACCAGGTACGCATCGAAGCGCTCTTCATCTGGCGGGTAGTTGCCCTGCATCACGTTGTAGACGACGAATTCGGCCGGGATGGGCTGGCGAGAGAACAGCGACTCGAACATCCGTCCATAACCGGTGTATTGATCGACCAGTTCCGGGCGAAGAACGTCGGTTTCCAGAATGCAGATGCGTAACGACATAAAAATACCTGAAGCGACAAGGCGAAAATGCACACACCCAAGCCTGCCTTGAACCCTGAGGCAAGGCAAGGGCCGCTTGTGCGTTTACAGCAGGGGTTGCTGAATCGTCGCTGTACCGCTTGGAAATCCTGCGACGCAGTTGTCGTCTCAAAACGTGCTGCCGTTCAGCGCCTTGTCCAGCAGCAATGCAGGTGGCTCGAAACGCTCACCATAGTGCTCGGCCAGGTACTGCGCACGGGCGATGAAATCCTTGAGCCCGTACTGATTTATGAACTGCAGCGCCCCACCGGTCCAGGCGGGAAAGCCGATGCCGTAGATCGAGCCGATATTGGCGTCAGCGGTTGAGCGCAGCACGCCCTCTTCCACACAGCGGACGGTTTCGATGGCCTGAATGAACAGCAAACGATCGCGAATTTCCTGCCCGGCGATCTGCGCTTGGGGCTTTTCAAAACGCGTCTTGAGCTCCGGCCACAGGCGTTTGGGCACGCCCTCGGGGTAGTCGTAAAAACCGCCGCCTGCCGCCTTGCCTGCGCGTTTGTACTCGTTGAGCAACAAATCGATCACGGCCGTCGCCGGATGCTCCTCAACGGTTTCGCCCTGCTCGGCCAAATCCTTGCGCGCCTGCTGACGAATGTGGCTCATCAGGCTCAGCGACACTTCATCCGACACCGCCAAGGGCCCGACCGGCATCCCGGCCTTGCGCGCTTCGGTTTCGATCATCACCGCCGAGATGCCCTCGCCGAGCATGGCGATACCCTCGTTGGTGAAGGTCGCGAAAACCCGCGAAGTAAAGAAGCCTCGCGCATCGTTGACCACGATGGGCGTCTTGTTGATCTGCTGCACGAAATCGAAGGCGCGGGCCAGGGTCATGTCGTTGGTGCGCGCGCCTTTGATGATTTCCACCAGGCGCATCTTGTCCACGGGGCTGAAGAAATGCAGGCCGACGAAGCGTTCCTGGCGACTGATCGCCGTGGCCAGCCCGGTGATCGGCAAGGTCGAGGTGTTGGAGGCGATCACCGCGTATGGCACCACCACTTGCTCGGCAGCAGCGCTGACCTGAGCCTTGAGCGCGCGGTCTTCGAACACGGCCTCGATGATCAGGTCGCAGCCTTCCAGATCGCTGTCGCGGCCCGTGGTCTTGATCCGGCCGAGGATGGCGTCGCGCTGTTCGGGCTGCAGGCGGCCACTGGCGACTTGTTTGTCCAGCAGACGCACCGAGTAATCCTTGCCCTTCTGCGCGGCGGCCATGTTGACGTCCTTGAGCACCACATTGACCCCGGCCAATGCCGTGACATAGGCAATCCCGCCGCCCATCATCCCGGCGCCCAGGATGCCGACCTTGCGCATGTGATAGACCGGCGGCGCCTTGGGCCGGGAGTCGCCAGCGTTGAGCTCGTTGAGCTGAAACCAGGTGCCGATCATGTTCTTGGCGATCTGGCCGGTGGTCAGTTCGGTGAAATAACGCGCCTCGATCTTCTCGGCGGTGTGGAAATCCACCTGTGCGCCTTCGACGGCTGCAGCGAGGATTTTCTCGGGCGCGGGATAACAGCCTTGCGTCTTGCTGCGCAGGATAGACGGCGCGATGGCCAGCATTTGCGCGATTTTCGGGTGCGATGGTGTGCCTCCCGGAATCTGAAAGCCCGGCTGATCCCACGCCTTGCTCGGCGCCGGATTGGCCAAAATCCACTCCCGGGCCTTGGCCAACAGATCGTCGGCGTCGTTGGCGACTTGATCGACGAGGCCTGCCTTGAGGGCCTGTTGTGCGCTCAAGGTCCGGCCTTCCATCAACAACGGCAGGGCCTTTTCCAGCCCCAACATGCGCACCAGCCGCACCGTGCCGCCGCCACCGGGAAGCAGGCCCAAGGTCACTTCGGGCAGGCCGAGGCGCACGTGTTTTTCATCCAGAGCAATGCGCCAATGACAGGCCAGGCACAACTCCCAACCCCCGCCCAGTGCTGCTCCGTTTATGGCCGCGACCACCGGTTTGCCAAAGGTTTCCAGCGCCCGCAACTGCGCCTTGAGGTCAAGCGTCATCTGGTAAAACCACTCGGCACGGGCCTTGTCGACCTGGACCAGCTCGTTGAGATCGCCCCCTGCGAAAAAGGTCTTTTTCGCCGAGCGGATGATCACGCCGACGATCCCGTCCTCGTCGGCCTGCAAACGGGCCAGCGTCGCGGCCATGGCCAGGCGCCAGGTCTCGTTCATGGTGTTGGCCTGCTGGCCGGGCATGTCCAGCGTCAGTGTGACGATCTGATCGGGGCCGATTTCGTACTGGATGGCGTCAGTCATGCGGTCGTTCTTCCTGAAGCTGTTTTTATGTAAATGACGATTCGGCGTCTGCCCGGAGGGCGTAGGAGCAAGCTTGCTCCTACGCCCTGCGGCCAGAATCAAAAGCCAACGACAAAAGCGGCTAAACCCGCTCGATAATCGTCGCGATGCCCATGCCACCGCCCACGCACAAGGTCGCCAGGCCGTAACGCAACTGCCGCGCTTCCAGCTCGTCGAGCAAGGTGCCGAGAATGATGCAACCGGTCGCTCCCAAGGGGTGACCAAGGGCGATTGAGCCGCCGTTGACGTTGACCTTCAGCGGGTCGACGCGCATGTCCTTGATGAACTTGAGCACCACCGAGGCGAAGGCTTCGTTGACTTCGAACAGGTCGATGTCCTCGAGCTTCAGCCCTGCCCGCGCCAGTGCCTTGCGCGTGGCAGGTCCGGGGCCGGTGAGCATGATGGTCGGGTCGGTGCTGGTGACGGCCGTTGCCACGATGCGCGCCCGAGGCTGCAAACCCAGTTCCTGGCCCTTGCGCTCCGAGCCCAGCAACATCAGGGCCGCGCCGTCGACGATGCCCGAGCTGTTGCCGGGGGTGTGCACGTGATCGATACGCTCGACGTGGCTGTACACCCGCAGGGCCGTGGCGTCGTATCCCAGCTGGCCGATGGCCTCGAAACTGGGCTTGAGCTTGCTCAGCCCTTGCAGGGTGGAATCGGGGCGAATGAATTCATCGTGATCAAGCAGCAACATGCCGTTCTGATCCCGCACCGGCACCAGTGAACGCTTGAACGCGCCTGTCTCGGACGCTCGCGCGGCTTTTTGCTGGGATTGCAGGGCGAAACGGTCGACGTCTTCGCGGCTGAAACCTTCAAGGGTCGCGATCAGGTCGGCGCCGATGCCCTGCGGAGTGAAGTGGGTGTGCAGGTTGGTCTGCGGGTCGAGCACCCAGGCGCCGCCGTCGCTGCCCATCGGCACCCGTGACATCGATTCCACGCCGCCGACCACCACCAGGTCCTCGAACCCGGACCGCACTTTCATCGCGCCCAGGTTCACCGCTTCAAGGCCCGAGGCGCAGAAGCGGTTGACCTGCACCCCCGCCACATTGACCGCCCAATCGGCTACCAGCGCGGCGGTCTTGGCAATGTCCGCGCCTTGATCGCCCACCGGGGTCACACAGCCCAGGACGATGTCATCGACCTGAGTGGTATCCAGGCGATTGCGCACTTGCAATTCGCTCAGTAAGCCGGCGACCAGATTCACCGGCTTGACGCCGTATAAGGAACCATCAGCCTTGCCCTTGCCTCGCGGTGTGCGCAGCGCATCGTAAATAAACGCCTCAGTCATTGTGTCCTCGCTGCCCTGCTGTTTTTTATGCTGCTGACACCTTAAATGTCACACAGATACATTCAATGATCGAAGTGCTCAGTTCGCTTGACTGGGATGAAGGTTAGCTGGTTGTGGGAAGTTTCGGACTCGGACGAACGGTAGTGAGCTATCGGACAGCTCTTTATTTCGCCGAACGTGTCTAGCAAGGGAATGTTGGATACTAGCAAAAGGCTTTATCACCATTTCTCCTAACCAAATCGAATGATTCATAGCAAACCGATCTAAACAGCCCCGCACGTGGGCTCTAAGGTTATGTCTGTAGCAGAAGCGCAATAACAAATTCTTTTAGCGCCTGGTCTCCGGCCACCTTGTTCGGGACACCTGCTCTCTGGATTTTACCTTTGCCAGCTGCCGCTTCTTTCATTCATCGAAGCCGGTGAGCTTTTGTCGCTCAGGAATAACAAAAAGAAGGCCTACGCCATGTTCAAGCATTCGAAAGTACGTCAAGCGGGACTGATTGTTTTCGCTACCACACTCTTGTTGATCTTGCCGAACCTGACTCGGTTGTTCGGCTGACGCCTGCAACACGTTTGCGCCATAGCACATTTGTGCCACCCTTTCCCTATCCAGGGAGAGGATGAACACATGCGTCATGTGGCTGGCAGTATTCGCACTGGCTACATGCATTAGCGCACAGGCAGGGCCTGTCGAACAGGCCGAAGCCGTGGCCGCAATCTGCGATGGCAAGTTGGCTATCAATGTCGCCGCCAGAGGGAGTATGAGGCCGGGACGTTGCCGTGCGCGTCGATGACCGGCGCCTGGTCAATTCAGTTCAAGCAGGTCATGACCGACCGCAATCTGGTACTGGTGATCTTCAGATCCACCGGCAGCCGCGCGGGCCGGACGCAGGACAAGCTGATAAAGGCTGGTTATACCAGTATCATCAACGGCGGCTCCTACGACGAGTTGCACAATGCGCTGTATGACATCACCGACGATCCTGCGGAGTACCCCCCATCTTGCGCCCGTTTTTGATGCTGGCAAGCGTTCTGCTGGCCCTGCCCGTTCATGCTGCCCAACTGACCCTCGATCTCGCCCACGGCACTCGCACTTGGGACACCGAGCAACTGCTCAATCATCCTCAGGCCCGTGAGATCGATATTCCTCAAGACGTTTCGTACAAGCGCGCCATGCACTATCGCGCAGTGCCCGTCGCCGCGCTTCTGGAGGGTGTCTCCAGCGATGCGCATCTTCAGGCCGTCGCCACCGATGGCTTCGCCGCAGAAATACCAGCAGCGCCCCTTCTGCAGAAAACCGGCTCCCAAGCCTGGCTGGCCATCGAAGACCCTGCGCACCCCTGGCCAGACTTGAGCAAGGACAAACCCAGCGCGGGGCCGTTTTATCTCGTGTGGACCGACCCTGCGGCCAGCAAGATCAGCCCCGAGCAATGGCCCTACGCCGTCGGCAAGATTCGTCTGTTGGCTTCGGTGGCCGAGCGCTTCCCGGCCCTCTTGCCCGACCCCAAGCTTGCGGCAGACGACCCGGTGACCAAGGGGTTCGCGCTGTTTCAGAGGAACTGTTTCGCCTGTCACCGCTTGAATGGCGCGGGGGATTCGCAACTCGGCCCGGACCTGAACATTCCCCATAACCCCACCGAATACTTCGCCGGGGACTACCTGAAACTGTACATCCGCAACCCGCAAAACCTGCGGCAGTGGCCGCAGGCGAAGATGCCGGCGATCCCGCCGGAAGTGTTATCGGATGAGGAATTGGGGCAGGTGGTGAGTTATTTGAAGCACATGGCGGGACGTAAGGTCGATCAATGACAAGATGATCGGAAACCTGTGGGAGCCAATTCATCCGCGATGGGTCGGTACAGCCGACACATTCGTATCGGACGGGCTATTTTTCGCGAATGAATTCGCTCCCACAGATCATCTGTCGTTCATACATTTTTTATGTACTAACACCACCTCACACCCTACGACTGTCGCTGCACCTGCATCTGCACCACCGGCTTTGCAACAGGGACTGCAATCGGCGCAGAAGGCGACACCACGACCTTGGCATGCATCTGCTCGCAACCGCCGCCACGGCGCATACCGCGCACCGGGCAGGCATCCAGGTAATCGAGCCCGACCGCCAGCTTCAAATGACGCTCCGGGATCGCCAACTGGTTGGTCACGTCAAAGCTGTACCAGGCGTCATCGATCCAGGCCTCGGCCCAGGCATGGCTGGCCAGGTGCTCGCTGGTGTCGCTGTACAGATACCCCGACACATAACGCGCAGGTACGCCCAGGCTGCGGGCGCAGGCCAGGAACGCATGGGTGTGGTCCTGGCAGACGCCCGCGCCGTTGGCAAAGGCTTGCGCCGCAGGGGTGTCGACGGCCGTGGCGCCGGGGGTGTACACGATGTGCTGGTTCAGCGCCTGCATCAGGTCAATCAGCGCAGTGCGATCGGTACGTTTTTTCGTTTCTTTGGCCGCGAACGCGCGAATCGCTTCGTCCGCTTCGGTCAGGCGCGTGAAGCGCAGAAATGGCAGCGAGGACTGGCTTTCATGCTCGGCCTCACGTTTTTCATCGATTTCCACCTGCCCGCGCGCGCCGATGACGATGGCTTCATGGGGCTCGTCCATGGTCAGAACGTGGAGGATATTGCCGAACGGATCGACCTGCGCACGCACCGGGCGCGGCAGTGCCAGCTGCCAGCTGAGCACCTGCTGGCGCTCGCTGTCGTGTGGGGTCAGACGCAAATACTGGATGCTGGCGCGGACCTGATCGTCGTAGTGATAGGTGGTCTCGTGGCTAATTGAGAGTCTCATGCAGCCTCCAGATAAGAAGTGTGAATAACGTTACCCAATTGGGCCAGCAGCGGAATGAATTCGTTCAACCATTCATGCAGGCCTTCGCCGAGGATTTCGTCGATGCCGGTGTAACGCAGACGGGCATCGAGCTCGGCCGCCAGACGCTGCGCAGGACGCCCGTTGGCCCCCGGCAGGCTGGCCAGGATCATGTCCAGTTCTTCGAGGCACGCACGCAGCGAACGCGGAATGTCCGCGCGCAACAGCAGTAATTCGGCGACCTGACGCGCACCCGGCGCATCGCGATAGACCTCGGTGTAGGCCTCGAACGACGACAGCGCTCGCAGCAGAGCGCTCCATTGGTAGTAACCGGCGGCCGAGCTGTCTGCCGCCGCGTTCGCCGACGGCCCGCGCAGTTCGAGCATTTCGTAGCGGGCATCGAGCATGCGCAAAGTATTGTCGGCGCGCTCGATGAAGGTGCCCAGGCGGATGAAACGGAACGCATCGTTGCGCATGATGGTGCCGTAGGTGGCGCCGCGGAACAGGTGCGAACGCTCCTTGACCCACTCGCAGAAGCGACTCATGCCATAGCGGCTCAGGCCCTGTTCGGCGATGCCGCGAATTTCCAGATACGTGGAATTGATGTTTTCCCACATGTCCGCGGTAATGCGCCCACGCACCGCATGGGCACTGGCCCGCGCCGCCGCCAGGCAGCTGAAGATGCTGGCCGGGTTGGCGGCATCCAGCGCGAAGAAATGCAGCAGGCGCTCGGCGTGCAGCTCGCCATGGCGCTCGCGGTAATCGTCCAGGGTGCCGGTAATCAGCAGCGGCATGGCGAGTTCATTGAGGCCATCCCCGCGTCCATCCTGAGGCATCAGCGACAGCGAGTAGCTGACGTCCAGCATCCGTGCGAGGTTTTCCGCCCGCTCCAGGTACCGCGACATCCAATATAAATCCGAGGCAGTTCTACTTAACATTGGCAGGCATCCTTAATCCTCGACCACCCAGGTGTCCTTGGTTCCGCCACCCTGCGACGAGTTCACCACCAACGAGCCTTCGCGCAAAGCGACGCGAGTCAGGCCGCCAGGCACGACGCGGGTTTCGCGGCCAGACAGAACGAATGGGCGCAGGTCGATGTGTCGCGGGGCGATGCCGTTCTCGACGAAGGTCGGACAGGTCGACAGGGACAAGGTGGGTTGAGCGATGTACGCGTGTGGCTTGGCTTTGAGGCGTGCGCGGAAGGACTCGATCTCGGCCGCCGTCGCCGCAGGACCGACCAGCATGCCGTAGCCGCCGGAGCCCTGGGTCTCCTTGACCACCAGGTCGCCGAGGTTGGCCAGCACGTGAGACAACTCTTCGGGTTTGCGGCATTGCCAGGTCGGTACGTTCTTGAGGATAGGCTCCTCGTCGAGGTAGAAGCGGATCATGTCAGTCACGAACGGGTACACCGATTTGTCGTCGGCCACGCCGGTGCCAATGGCGTTGGCCAGCACCACATTGCCCGAGCGGTAGGCCGACAGCAGGCCC
Organism: Pseudomonas sp. GW821-FHT02A11; assembly: GCF_059421985.1. NCBI lineage: Bacteria > Pseudomonadati > Pseudomonadota > Gammaproteobacteria > Pseudomonadales > Pseudomonadaceae > Pseudomonas > Pseudomonas sp. GW821-FHT02A11. The sequence continues at coordinate 43,783 of NZ_JBWKWB010000019.1, read as the reverse complement.
GGCACGCCGAGCATTGAATCCGGGTTGAATGCCAGCGGATCGAGAAACGCATCGTCGAGACGGCGATAGATCACGTCCACTGCTTTCGGGCCGTCCGTGGTGCGCATGTACACACGATCGTCACGCACGAACAGGTCGGCGCCTTCCACTAGCTCAACGCCCATTTCCCGCGCCAGAAACGCATGCTCGAAGAACGCACTGTTGAAACGACCGGGCGTCAGCACCACCACGCTGGGGTTATCCAGCGGGCTCGAGCTTTTCAACGTATCGAGCAACAGGTTGGGGTAGTGATCGATCGGAGCGATGCGTTGCGCGGCGAACAGTTCGGGAAACAGGCGCATCATCATCTTGCGGTCTTCGAGCATGTAGCTCACGCCGCTTGGGGTGCGCAGATTGTCTTCGAGAACGTAATAGGTCCCGTCGCCGTCGCGCACCAGGTCGACCCCGGAGATGTGTGAATACAGGTCACGGTGAAGGGTCAGGCCTTGCATCGCCAACTGGTACTGCTCGTTGGCCAGCACCTGTTCGGCGGGAATGATGCCAGCCTTGATGATGCGTTGGTCGTGGTAAAGGTCGGCGAGAAACATGTTCAGCGCCTTGACCCGCTGGATGCAGCCCTTTTCGACCACACGCCACTCACTGGCGGGGATACTGCGTGGAATCGTATCGAAGGGGATCAGACGCTCGGTCCCCTGCTCGTCACCGTACAGCGTGAAGGTAATCCCGGCGCGATGAAACAAAAGATCGGCCTCACGCCGACGCTGAGCCAGCAGCTCAGGTGGCGCTTCGCCCAGCCAGCGGGCGAATTCCCGATAATGCGGACGGACAGTGCCGTCAACATCGTACATCTCATCATAAAAGGTGCGGATCATGCCGTACTCCTTGTCACCATGGACACAGGGACCTTCGCAAGGCCCGTGCCAGCGGCATAAACGCTTTAAAATCAATGAGTTGAATAAACCAGCGAAACCCCTCGCACCATTCCTGTGCAAGAAGCGCCCTCACCCATTCTCCTACGCTTCATAGAGAAGCGTCCCGCCACCGGGAAATCTATGACCAGCATAGCCAGAGTTGATTTCCGGATCGGGCTTTTTGTGCGGATAATCGCCCCATCGACGCAGAGCAACGGGCTTCAGACTGCCCACAGATGGCTTCTGTGTTACCGGATTTTTAAACGAAATTCCCTTTCCGCCGCTCTCATCCGAGCGGCTTTTTTTTGCCCTGTTTTGGCTGATGGCGATTCGGCAACTTCGGTGATCTTCGGGTGGTGCACCCTCAGCCGGTGCAAAGCCTGTGGGAGCGAATTCATTCGCGATAGGCCCGCACAACCGACACGTCTGTATCGACCAGACCATTTTTCGCGGATGAATTCGCTCCCACAGAGGTTCAGTGCCAGGCTCATGCGTGCAGCATCAATGAACCCGCTTGATCTCCTGCTTCACGCCCCAGCCTTCGACCTCGCCATCCAGGCCGAAGATCGCGCTTTGAAAGTCCTGCTCGAAATCTCCTATTGCGTCGTAAGTGGCGTACATCACTTTGCTCAATTGCAGATGCCACGCGCCGTCCTCGCGGGCGTTGATCTGGGCATTGATGGATTCGCCGCGAAACTTCTCGGCGGCCTGACGCGCGCGCTCCTCATCCGGGAACACGGCGTAGAACTCGATGGGATAGATACGTGCGAAGTCGAAACCGCTCTCTTTCATGCGGCGCAGTACGTGGCTGCTGATGTCTTCTTGATAGGCTGTGCTCATGAAACGTCCTCCTATGCAACGATAGATAGAGTTTCAACGATCCCGAAACGCCTCCTGGGGAGGCGTAGAGCAGCGGATCATCCGCCACCCGGGACTCAAGCATGTCGCTGGCAAGGCCGGCGCTGGTGTGACACATCAGGCACCGTTGCACAAGTAGGCTCGGGCGATGTTTCACCGACCTCATTGGCAGATTACGCTCATTGCTAGCCCGTTGCCAATCGGCAACGTGCGGTTATTTCAGGGGTTTTCTCAAGATGCCTCGACGATGGAAAGGATCTGTACCGCATTCTGTTCTTTTAACACTTCCGCCGTAGGCGCTTTTGATCGGCCGTCCAGATCGTTCAGATCAAGCTCATTGACGACCGGGAACAGAATCGGGCGCAAAAACCGCGCAGCTTCTTCCTCACTGGGACGGTGCTCGAGTTCAAGATTATGGGTTTGCTGCACGCCATCTTTATCCTGAAACGAAATAGTCCAGACTTTCATCAATGTCTCCTCAGTCAGGGCCGGAAACCGGCCTAATGATCTTGACCCTGCTGTGCCTGCGACGTTCCAACGATGTGAATGGCCGGAGCGTCATGAAGCGACGCAAAAAAACGCCCCGATATCGGGGCGTTTTTCAGAGGGGCTGGCTTATTGCGGCTTGGCGTCTTTCACCCCCGCCGTGTTGTCTAGCAAACTCTTGGTCGCAGTCTGCAGGAAGCTGTCGAGCTTCCTGCGCAGCTCGGCGACGTCAGGTGCGTTCGGGACCAGTTCGGCGTGCGGCTTGGTGCCCAGCTCGTAGCTGTAGACCTTCGGCTCCATTTCCTTGGGCTCGATCAGGATGCGGTTGCCGGTAACCAGCGCCACGGTCTGCTCGCTGCCCGACGGCTTGATCACACCAAAGCCCAGATCGCCCGCCGGCAGGTTCAGCAGGTCACGACCCCAGCACTGGTGCACGGTGTCACCGCCCAGACGGCCCATGATGGTCGGCACGATGTCGATCTGCGTGCCGACGATGCTGCTGCGCTTGCCGAACTTGTCCTGCAGGCCCGGGGCGATCATCAGCATCGGCACGTTGAAACGGCCCAGGTCCATCTCGGTGATCTGCTCGTTGTTGCCGAAGCCATGGTCGCCGACCACGACGAACAGGGTGTCCTTGTAGTACGGCTCTTTCTTGGCCTTCTCGAAAAACTGACCCAGCGCCCAGTCCGAATAACGCATCGCCGTCAGGTGCTCGTCCAGGGTGCCGTGGCCGGTCACGCGCTCAACCGGCAGGTTGGCAGGCAAGGCGTACGGCGTGTGGTTGGACAGGGTCTGCAGCAAGGCATAGAACGGCTTGCCTTTGGCCTGGCGGGCTTTGAGCTCTTCGGCGCCACGGTCGAACATGTCCTGGTCGGACACGCCCCACGTCGGGTCGGAGAACACCGGATTGACGAAGTCGTTGCGGCCGATGAAGTTGGTCATGCCCTGGTTGCTGAAGAAACCGGACTGGTTATCCCAGGCGAAGTCGCCGTTGTAAACGTACACGTCGTCGTATTTGCGCGCGCTCAGCAACTGCGGCAGGCCCGACAGCTTGTGACTGCCTTCCGGGGTCTGCATCAGGTATTCGAAGCCTGGCAGGTTCGGGAAGCAGGCCATGGTCGCGAACATACCCTGATGGGTGTGCGTGCCGTTGGAGAAGAAACGATCGAAGAGCAGCCCCTCTTCCGACAGCTTGTCGAAATAAGGCGTGATGTTCGACTCATCGCCCAACGCCCCTACCGAGTGACCGGCGAAGCTTTCCATCAGGATGACGACCACGTTCTTGATCGGCAGCGTGTTGCTCTCTGGCGGCGTGAATTCGCGGCGCACCGCGGCGCTGTCCGAGTCCACCAGTTTGTCGTTGGCGGTCAGCAGCATGTCACGCACGGTCTGCTGAGCCTCGGGCTGTGGCAGCGTGGCTTTCCAGATGTTGTCGCGATCTTCGGACATCCGGCTCTTGGCGGCCGCGATCAGCGTCAGCGTACCGTTCAGGCCCAGGGTGTTGGCGAAATTGGATTCGGTGGTGTAGGCATCCCCCCAACGCAGTGGAGGCCCCTGGCGCAACGTGCCACGCGCTGCGATCACCGCGACCACCAGACACAGCACGAACACGCCGACGCGGGTGTACCACGGCGCGGCAATGCGGTTGCTGGCACTGCTGATATTGAAGCCGCCGCGAGGACGGGTCATACGGTCGATGCCCTTGAACACCAGGCTCAGCAGCCAGGTCAGCAGCGCCCAAGCGAGCAGGTAGCGCACCACCGGGTAGCCGTACCAGATCATGCTCAGTACGGTTTTCGGGTCTTCCTTCACGTACTGAAAGACCAGGCCGTTGAGGCGCTGGTGGAATTCGCGGTAGAAGTCCATCTCCATCAGGCCGAAGAAGGTGGTCAGGCTCGCGACCAGCGTCAGCCAGAAACGAAACACGCCCCGCGCCGCCATCAGGCGGGCGCTGAACAGGGCCAGCAGCAGCGGGATCAGGATGTAGACCACCAGGCGCAGGTCGAACCGCAGGCCGTTGCCGAATGCCTCAATGAACGACGAGGCAGGCGTGGCGCCAATGCCTTCACGGTTGTAGACCAGCAGCGCCACGCGCAACAGGGTGTACATAACCATCAGCGCCAGGCCGCTCAGGAGCGTGTAAGCCAGGTGCGATTTGACGGTAGGTTGCGGCGCGCGCGCCGGGGCGTCCGGTTTGGCCATGTGTTGTAGGATCCGTTGGATTCAGGTTTAAGTTCGAAAAGCCAGTGCGCCCGGTGACATCGAAACGCCGGTTGGGTCGCGGGGGGCAAATATTACGTGATCAGACAGTCTTTACCACCGATGTGGCACATTCTTAATGGCCGCGGTCGGGCAATTTCAGGTTCCGTTCAGCAAGCGAGCCGCAAGCGACGCGGATTTTCCCCATCAGGCAGTGAAAATTCCGTTGATTGGGTGCGGTTCTAATATTTTCTTACAAACCTCTATCATGGCTTTGCCTTGAAGGTCTGGGCATACAGACCGACCGCATACTCGATGGCGCTGAACACATGCGGTGCGTGCTCGGCCAACGCCGCGTTGGCCTCCAGCGATTGGTAAACAGCGGCAACCAGGCGCGCAAGACGCGGCGCTGGTTTGCGAATATTGCAAGCCGACGCCAGCTCCAGAATTCCCAAACGTGAGCCGAACAGGCTTTTCGATCCGGCCAGTTGCAGCGCCAGGGAGTCTTCTTCGATGTAGGCAGTGGTGTTGACGATGTCGTAAGCCGGCGCTAGCTGCGCGTCGGAGCCAAAAGGGTCGCGGTACAACAGCCCGAAGTTTTTCAGATGCGCGTCGCCGTTGCCGACCATGCAGCTCAACGCCACGATGTCGAAGAACTGCTCAAGCGACGCGGGAATATGCTCAGGGGCGCAGAACAACCGGATGGCCCGCGCAATTTTCTCGTAGCTTGAATCGTATTTCTGCTCAGTGCCCAGCCCCATCAGCACCGCCATGTCTTCGAAGCCGATCGGGCACTGATCGGGCTCTCGATCAAAACGGCGCATCACAAACAGTTGCCGGTTTTGTGAGAGGTAGAACTCAGGCACCGGCATGTCAGCCCGGCGCGCCGCATCCATGCAGACGAACTCATTGATCGCCAGGCCCGGAAAATCGGCCCTGCCTGATTTCACGATCAGCTCGGGCATTAACAGGGTGGCCTTGGGGTCAGCCTCGAACGCCGATTCAGGCACGATCACTTTGGGCTGAACGCCAGAAATGCCGCTGCGCAGAATGTAGCTGTCCACCAGCTCGGCGAACAGATCGTGAGCGCCATCCCAGCTGAGGATCTGCGCCAGACTGCGCCCTTGGGTCTTCGTCGGATGACCCAGCAACTCGTCGATCAACGGCGATTGCACAGCCACCCGGCCAATCGGCGAACCGCTGCCGGTCAGCGCCATCAACAGCATTGGATTGATCGGTGTGGTCTTCGCCAGACGATTGCGTAACTGCTCCAGCACGTAGCCTTCTGGCAGGTTCATTTGAAACACAGGGTGCAGGCTTCGCGACGTGTACGCTGCGTCGCGCACTGGCATGGTCAGGCTGATCGAGGTTTGTGCCCCGGCATCCAGGCCATAGCGAAACAGGTAATCACCGGACTCGGACGCCGCCAGTTCTCCGCTTTCGCCTTGCGGTGTGAAGATCCGTACACGATCCAGCGGCTTCATCGAAAGACCTCCCGCAACTCTTCAAAGGAGGGCCGTCGCGCGGGCACGACACTGATTTCTGCCCCCAGCGCCGCGAGCGCTTTCGCATAGAAGCTCATGGATACCGTAGGGCTGCCTTTCTCGATTTCAGCCAGCTTTTGGCGGGTCAACCCGGATCGAGCGGCCAGTTGCACCTGCGTCAGGCCTCGCGCCTTGCGCATGTCCTCAATCTGTTTGCCCAACCGCTCGATAAGCAGGATCGCATCCATTTTGTTACACCTACATAACATTCTCTGAAGAATGGAATGTATACGTAACATCTAGGTTCTTCAATCAAGGTTACGCATAAATAACATCAAACATGAGATGTTACGTATACATAACAAAAACGCCTGATCAAGCGGGTTGATCAGGCGTCGATGTTCTTGAAGCGGTGAGGCGAATGCTAAACCCGCACATTCCCGCGGGGGCCGGCGATTGCCCAGATGATCAGACCCAGGACTGGCAGCAATGCGATCAGCAGTACCCAGAGAATCTTCATTCCGGTTTCCGCGCCGCTTTTGAGCACATTGAGAATGGCCCAGATGTCGAGGGCCAAAATGATCAGTCCAACCAGACCATTGAAGGTGGAACCCATGGTGTCGCTCCTTAATGAAAGCTTGCCCAGTTAGGAGTAGCGCCGCTTGACGAGGGTTCCGTTGGTCGGGAGGGATATTTCAGGGTGCCAACCGCGGCGAAATTCAGCTCTGCGCCTTGAGGGCTTCGAGGGCAGGCTCGATGAGAATGCCCAGCTCGACACCTAGCGCCATCACCCGGGCCTGGTCATTGCCGTAGACCAGGACCGTTTGCAACTCGTCATCCAGTGGCTCGCTGAAGTTCATCAGCACGTAGCCGCCCGCTTCCCTGTTCATGCTGCTCAGCTGGATCTGGATGCGATTGAGCGCGGTCAACGGCTCGGTCTTGGCCAGTTGCTTGGGCTTGATATTAAAGGGCACGCTCGGGCCGAAGGAGGCAATGATTTCGCCGAGCAAATCCATGTAGTTATCGGCCTGAAACATCACGGTTTCCGGCAGACTGCCGACCACCACCCATTCACCGAGCGGAATCGGGAAGGTGTCATCGTAATTGACGTCGGGGTTGGCAGCCAGGAAGGCGTCGGGGTCGGCGTAGGCCTGGGCGGCCTCGTCGGCAACTTTGGCGATTTCCTCGTCGCTCATGCAGCCGGAGCTGATCTTGCTGATGAATTCGAGGAGTGAGGCTTTCATGACAATGGCATCCGGGGAGAGAACGGCCGCGAAGGATAGCGGGAAATCCTTCGCGGCTCTATTGCCCAGTGCCACAGGGCGGGTCTAGACGCCCAACCGGGTCAACTGCTCAGCGGTCTCGGTCGCGCCCATGGTCTGCGCAGCCATCAGCGGGGTGACGCCCTTGGCGTCCTGGATATGCGGATTAGCACCCTTGGAAATCAGGTAATCGACGATCGCCGTGCGGTTGAACATCGCCGCCATCATCAATGCCGTACGGCCGTCGGCCGAGGCGCCTTCGACATCCGCGCCGCCCTCCACCAGAATCCGCACCACTTCCAGATCGCCCTTGAACGCCGCGCCGGCAATCGGGCTCTGGCCGTTGTCGTTGCGAATTTCCGGGTCAGCCTTGTGCTTGAGCAGCACTTTCACGGCGTCCTGATGGCCGTGATAACTGGCCAGCATCAGCAAGGTGTCGCCTTTATGGTTGCGCAGGTTCGGCGTCAGGCCGTTTTCCAGCAGGCGGTCCAGCATGTTCGCGTCACCCGCTCGGGCACGGTCGAACACCTGCTCGGCGAATTCCAATGCTTCCTCGTCCGACATGCGCGTTGCGGTGTCCGGTATTTTCGGGGTGTCAGACATTCCATTTCTCCTGTCGCGTGCCGCAGGGGCACCCATGATCATTCAATCGGCTGCGCAATCTCTCAGAGGCCAACGCCGGGTTTCCAGTCGGTCTGTGAGGTCATGTTGATGGCGGCAACGATGGCAGTTTTGAGCCACCGCAGGCCAGAAAAGTTTTCCGATGGTCGTCATAGAATTTGCCGTCTATCGCCACCGCAAGAATTCCCCGCAACAAGGTGAAATAAATCCGGGATATCGCTGTCTCAGATTTCAACAGCGCCTCGTTTATCTCCTCCTCCACTCTTCGGCTCCGGCAAAATGCAGGATGCCCGAACGTCATTCATGCAAATTGCACGAAAACAAACAATCTAAAAATTTATAACTACCTGATTTACAAAGAGTTTTCTTAACCGCGAATACTGGCACAGTCACTGCACTAGTCCTTCCAAGCTTGTTATCACTGAGCAATGGAGCCGCTAGACATGACTTTCATCCAAGAAAAATTCGCTTCTGTATTTTCCGATTACGAAGTCACTACTCAGCCTCGTCCCGACGGCGGCGTGTTGCTGACCCTGCGCAATGGCCAAGGCACGCATATGCGCCGCTCGGTTTCGTACGCTCAGCTTCACACTCCGGTACAGCTGGAATGGGTGATCAGCGCGATCCGTCGCGACCTGGCAGCCCAGGCCAGCGAACTTCCGGCCATTTCGATGCTGCAAAGCCAGCACCGTTTTGACTTGCCGACCTACCACACCCGGTAAGATCGCCTCATCACGTTTGAAGCATCCCTTGCAAATGCCGCGATAGCCCTGATGGGTTATCGCGGTTTTTTTGCAGAGGATTGAGCAATGCTGGCGCATTCCCACCTGCGGCACACGCTCAATCGATCAACTGATAATGCCCCGGCAAAGCGCTTCACCCACCGCCTGCGCGCGATTGGTGACACCCAGCTTGGCGTAGATGCTCTTGAAGTGATGCTTGACCGTCGCCTCGGATACTTCCTTGATCAGGGCGATTTCCCACGCGGTCTTGCCCTCTCGGGCCCACTTGAGGATTTCCAGCTCCTTCATCGTCAAGGCGCGAGTCTGGAACTGACGCCCATTCCCCGCGACATGCAGCATCGGCACAAGGCTGGCAAGCAGATAGCGATCGTTGTGGGTGAGCATCCGCTCCATGCCGTTGAGCGAGCATATGGTCACCACGCCACGATTGGCGCGGTTCTCGCTGCTGTAGCCATAGGAGAATGCAGGCAACAGCCTGCAGTCCTGAACGGCCGCCAGATAGGCCGACGAAGGCGGATAATTATGAAACGCCTCTTCCCAGTCCAGAAAACCCCTGGCATGGCGGTAGCAACGGACCACCGGGTCTTCGATCATCAACCGCCCCTGGGAATACACTTCCTTCCAGTAGTTGTCGACGTTGGAAGTAATGCAGTTGAGCAATGTGCCATCCCTGTATTGATACAGCATCGCTCGCTCACAACGACACTCCTTGCGCAGCCAGTCCAGCGCGTTGGCGATTGCCGTATTGCTGTCCTGTTCGGTGACGCTACTCACCATCTGTTCGATCAGCGGGCTCAGCGTCCCTGTCTGTGCGTTTTTCATCTTCCCCTCCGTTTAAAAAACGTCATAAGTCGTCCCTGAGTGCTCTTTAGAGTTTTAGTGGATATCGGCCCTTGAGCACGCAAACCTGTGCAAGAAAATGCACAGCGGCCAACGTGTTCAAAGGCCGTCAGGCTCCGACAGGCGAAGGGTTACACAGTCCGGCGGGGTTAAACACAAAGGTGAAAACAAACAGTCATGCCTGACTGACAAACAGGCGACTTCCCACAAAACAACCAAAATTCGCTTACATTTTTCAGGTTTTAGAAACAAAAACGGCCAATGTCAGAGGCATTGGCCGTTGGCGAAAATCCATCGAATAGAACGACTCGAATGTCATCCGTCAGCCGGATGATCTCAATCGTCAAGTCCCGGGAATTGGCGGGACAGGGTTTCACCGGTCGCTTGGCCGACCCGTCCGGCTGCATCGCGGAACAGGCGAATGACGGCCAGACGCGGATGATCGCCCAGGTCGAACCACTGTCGGGTGCCTGCAGGCACAGCGATCAGATCGTTCTTTTCGCACAGCACCGCGTATACGAATTCACCGATGCGCAACGACACCAACCCACGGCCCGCGACGAAATATCTCACTTCATCGGCGCCGTGCTGATGCTCGCTCAGCAGCCCTGCGTGCAGTTCTGTGTGTTGTCCGGGCTGGCCATCCACACTGATCACATCGACCTCGGTGTGACCGTGTTCGGTCATCAACTGGTCGATCTGCACGCGGCAGATGTGGGCGACGTCCTCGTGGCCCGCGCCCGCTTTGACAGCGGTCATCACCGGCAGCTGTTTGAAGGCGACGCCAACCGCCGCGAGCGTCGAGGCGATGTCTTCGAAATGGGTCAGGACCTTGTTGGGCAGCTCCGGGGAGGACACGTGATACACGGAGAGAATGCTCATTGCGGGGTTTCCTCGGTTCAGTCGACGTTCGCCGATTCAGGCTTGGCCGGACGCGGTTCAGACAGGCTAATCGATAACAGGCCGATGGGGTGCTGGCCGTTCATGGGTGCTCTCGTTTCATACGCGTCATGGCCAGCATAGCGGCGATCAGCGCGGCGAGGCTGGCGATGGCGAAGGTCCAGCCAGCGCCCAGTGCGTTCCAGGCGTAACCGGAGTACAGCGCCCCCATTGCCCCGCCCGTGCCGGACAAGGCGGCATACAGCGCCTGGCCCTGACCTTGCTGACGCGGGCCGAAACTACGCTGCAGAAACTGGATGGCCGCAGCGTGAAAACTGCCGAACGTGGCCGCATGCAGCAATTGGGCGAACAACAACACCCACAGATGATCCGCCAGACTCCCCAGCAGCAGCCAGCGCACGGAGGCTAGCGCGAAGCTGGCGATCAGTACATGACGCACGCTGAAACGCTGCAGGATGCGGCTCATGGCCATGAACATCAGCACCTCGGCCACCACGCCGACGGCCCAGAGCATGCCGATGATGCCGCGACTGTAGCCCAGGTGCTCAAGGTGCAGCGTGAGAAAGGTGTAGTACGGGCCGTGGCTCAGCTGCATCAACGCCACACAGAGATAGAAAGCCAGCACGCCCGGACTGAACAGCTGCTGCAAAAAGCCCTCGCCCGCCGGGCGTTGACTCGCCGCCACGGGCTGCGCATTGGGCACCCACCAGCTACTGGCGACGATACCGACCATGATCAGCAGCAGGGCCTGAGGGTAGAGATCGAGGCTGGACCATTCGAACAGACGTCCCAGCCCCACCACCGTGAGGATGAAACCGATCGAGCCCCACAAGCGGATCTGGCTGTAGCGGGCGGTCTGGCCTTGCAGATGCGCGAGGGTAATGACCTCGAATTGCGGCAATACCGCGTGCCAGAAAAACGCATGCAGCGCCATGACCATAGCCAGCCAGGTGTAGGACTTGTCCACGAGGATCAGTGAAAAACAGGCCAGCGTACAGATGGCCCCAAAGCGCACGATGGCCAGACGCCGACCGGTGTAGTCACCCAGCCAGCCCCAGATGTTCGGCGCCACGCAGCGCATGAGCATCGGAATGGCCACCAGCTCGCCGATACGCGGGCTGGGAAAGCCCAGGTGATCGAAGTACAGCGCCAGAAACGGCGCCGTCGAACCGAGCAAGGCGAAATAGAAAAGATAGAAGCTGGACAGTCGCCAGTAAGGAAGCGCCGCCACGGTCAACTGCCCGTGGCGGCCGCGCCGGGGTCCGGCATTACAGCTGGCCCAGAACCGGCGTGGTGACGCGCACGTCCTGATTTTGGCCGCGATGACGCAGCAGGTGATCCAGCAGCACGATGGCCATCATCGCCTCGGCGATGGGCGTGGCGCGAATGCCGACGCACGGGTCGTGGCGACCCTTGGTGATCATCTCCACCGCGTTGCCATTCACATCGATGGAACGGCCCGGAACGGTGATGCTCGATGTCGGCTTGAGGGCCAGGTGCGCAACGATAGGCTGGCCCGACGAGATGCCGCCGAGGATGCCGCCGGCGTTGTTGGACAGAAAGCCTTCCGGCGTCAACTCGTCGCGGTGTTCAGTGCCGCGCTGGGCGATGCTGTCGAAACCGGCGCCGATTTCGATGCCCTTCACCGCGTTGATGCTCATCAGCGCGTGGGCCAGTTCGGCGTCCAGACGGTCGAAGATCGGCTCGCCCAGTCCCGGCATCACGCCTTCGGCGACGACAGTGATCTTCGCCCCGACCGAATCCTGATCGCGTCGCAGTTGGTCCATGTAGGCTTCCAGTTCCGGTACCTTGTCGGGATCGGCGCTGAAAAAGGCGTTCTGCTCGACCGACTCCCAGGTCTTGAACGGGATTTCGATCGGGCCCAACTGGCTCATGTAGCCACGCACGGTGATGCCCTGAGTCAGCAGGTACTTCTTGGCAATCGCCCCGGCCGCCACGCGCATGGCGGTTTCGCGGGCTGAACTGCGGCCACCGCCACGGTAGTCGCGTACGCCGTATTTGTGGTGGTAGGTGTAGTCAGCGTGGGCCGGACGGAACAGATCCTTGATCTGCGAATAGTCCTTGGATTTCTGGTCGGTGTTGCGAATCAGCAGGCCGATGGAGGTGCCAGTGGTCTTGCCCTCGAACACGCCGGAGAGGATTTCGACCTCGTCGGCCTCCTGGCGCTGGGTGGTGTGGCGGCTGGTGCCGGGCTTGCGGCGATCCAGGTCGCGCTGCAGGTCCTCCAGCGACAGCTCGACACCTGGCGGACAGCCGTCAACGATGGCGACCAGCGCCGGACCATGGCTTTCGCCAGCGGTGGTGACCGAGAACAGCTTGCCGAAGGTATTGCCGGACATGCGGGAGGCTCCGAAAAAACGACCAAAAACACGAGGGCGCCAGTATACGCAGGGTCGCCGCTCAGATCACGCGCGAACCTTATTCGATTGCCTGCGTCCAATTTCACACTTTATTGATGATGGCCCTGCGATGCTACGTGGTATGTCCCTGATTTACGGCTTGCTGCCGCTGCGAGTAATCGCCTTGACCCTGACCCTCCTATCGTCCATTGCCCACGCAGGCACGCCCGTTGTGCTGCAACGCCCCATCTCGCTTGAGACAGGCACCGGCGAGCTGTTTGGCACCCTGCTGCTGCCCAAATCCAAGGCCCCGGTGCCCGTGGTGCTGATCATTGCAGGCTCCGGCCCCACCGATCGCGACGGCAACAACACCGACGGCGGGCGCAACGACAGCATGAAGCGCCTGGCGTTGATTCTGGCTCGGCACAACATCGCCAGCGTGCGCTACGACAAGCGCGGCGTGGCGGCCAGCCGGCCTGCCACGCCTGATGAGCGCGACCTGACCATCGAGAAATACGTCGATGACGCTGTGGCGTGGGCCGACAAGCTCAAGGCTGACCCTCGGCTGGGCCAGTTGATTCTGCTGGGTCACAGCGAAGGCGCGCTGGTCGCGTCGCTGGCCGCCGAGCGCGCTGGCGCTACGGCACTGATTTCCGTTGCTGGCACCGGTCGGCCGGTGGATCAGGTGGTCCGCGAACAGCTGCAATATCGCCTGCCGCCTGCTCTGCTGGCGCGCAGCGAAGAGTTGATCGAAGAGATCAAAGCCGGCAAGACCGATGACAACGTACCCGAGCCTTTACAGGTGGTGTTCCGCCCGAGCGTTCAGCCCTACCTGATTTCGCTGTTCCGGCAGAACCCCGCCCAAGCCTTTGGCCAGCTGAAGATTCCGACGCTGATCATTCAAGGCCGCAATGACATGCAGGTCGGGGTGGGCGACGCCGAGTTGCTGCACAAAGCCAAGCCGGACTCTGACATCGCACTGATCGGCGGCATGAACCACGTGCTGCGCATCGTGCCGATGGACATGAAACGCCAGCTGGCGTCCTATAAGGACCCGCAGTTGCCGCTGGCCAGCGAGCTGTCGGACCGGATCATGAAGTTCATCGGTTCGGTGCCTGCGGCCTGACGCCCTATCGCAATCGACCTGTGGGAATGAGTTCATACGTGAGAAGCCCGTGCATCCGCCTCATATACGTCGGATGTGAGGTTGTTTCCCGAATGATTTCCCTGCCACAGGTTCCCTCTCCGATCTGCACAGGTTTTCCCTTCAGCTTCGTCGCAAACGGCCGATAGCGGGATGCTGGCATTGTGTTTGCCAAGCAATGCCGATAACAGGATCGCCGTAATGACAGAAGCAACCATGCAGGCCGAACTGGCCGCCCCGACTGAAGAAGGTGAAGTGGCCGCCCCGGTGCTGTGGGAGGACGTTCAGGCCGAGCATTTTTCCATGCTGCGTCTGGCGCCTCTGCCGACCGATCGCGCGACGGGCGGACGTCCTTTGCGCTTCGTCGAATTCGGCCGTGCCGAGCGCCATAACAGGGAGTTCAGCCTGCTGCGCATGAGCTATCACCTGCCTGGGCAGAAAACCCGTAAAGAACAGAACCACCTGGACATTTGGGTCGATCACGCCCAGCGCACCGTTCGCGTGGGGCCTGAGTCCGGCTTGCAGATCGAACCGTGGAACCGGGGGCTGGGGCGCTTCATGCTCGCCCAGGGCATTCACTGGGCGCAGAAACGCTGGTCGGAATACCGCATCGAAGGTACGGCGCTGGCCAACAAGGACGCACTGAACGAAGACACGCGCCTGCGCCGCGATCACTTTCTCAAGACCCACGGCTTCGAGGTCGCCTACGCCGATCCGCAGCATCTCAAAGGCAGCGTAAAGGACGCCAAGGTCGGCAACCTGAACAACACCTGGAACGCCGAGAAGGTGCAGATCGTGGAGATTCTCGACGCCGCGCAAATGCTGCAGCAGGCCGAACAGAAGATTCAGGAGCAGGAAGTCACGATCAAGAAGGCCGAAGATCGCGTCAGCAAGTACCGCCGCGATGACAGCGGGTTGCGCTTTACCATCGCGTGTCTGGTGACCTTTGCCGTGTTTCAGGCGGGTTTGCTGATCTGGATCGCGACGCATCGCTAGATCGAACCCGATCTGACGTTGTGGAACCGGCAAGCCGGCTCCCACAATCAGGTTTGCGCCGGGCTTAAACCCGCGACGCAAACACCGCCTGATGCGCGCGGCACTGCTCGGCCGTCAACATGAACACACCATGCCCGCCGCGCTGGAACTCCAACCAGGCAAAGTCCACTTCCGGGTACAGCGCTTCAACGTGCACCTGGCTGTTGCCCACTTCCACGATCAGCAAACCCTTCTCGGTCAGGTGATCGGCGGCCTGCGCCAGCATGCGCCGCACCAGGTTCAGACCATCGTCGCCACAGGCCAGTGCCAGTTCAGGTTCGTGCTGGTATTCGTCTGGCATGTCGGCGAAGTCTTCGGCATCGACGTAAGGCGGGTTGGACACGATGAGGTCGAAACGCTGACCCGGCAGCCCCTCGAAACCATCGCCCTGAACGGTGTACACGCGCTCCTCCAGACCATGCCGCTCGATGTTCTGATTGGCGACTTCCAACGCTTCAAACGAGAGGTCCGCCAGCGCTACTTCCGCGTCCGAGAACACGTCGGCACAGGCGATGCCAATGCAGCCGGAGCCGGTGCACAGGTCAAGAATGCGTGCAGGCTCAGTGCCCAGCCACGGTTCGAAACGCTGCTCGATCAGCTCGCCAATGGGGGAACGCGGGATCAGCACCCGCTCATCGACGATGAACGACATGCCGCAGAACCAGGCTTCGCCCAGCAGGTAGGCAGTGGGGACACGCTCGTCGATGCGGCGTTTGATCAAGCGCTGCACGTTGACCAGTTCGTCGTCTTCCAGATTGCAGTCCAGGTAGCTGTCGGCGATTTCCCAAGGCAGGTGCAGCGCGCCCAACACCAATTGACGGGCCTCGTCCCAGGCGTTGTCGGTGCCGTGACCGTAAAACAGGTCTTCCCCGTGAAAGCGGCTGACGGCCCAACGGATATGATCGCGCAGGGTGCGCAGGCGGGAAGTGATCACGAGAGACTCCTTGAAAAAACGACGGGCGATTCTATCAGCCATCGCATCAACAAACGATGCCTGAGCCCGATGCGCCCCTTGAGCGGAAAACTTTCCACAGCCTTTCAGCGAATTTGCAGGCAATATGACAGCAAACCGCGACCTGCTCGACGGCTTGAAGCCCGGCAAAAAAGCGACGCCTGTGAGCATTGAGATTCACAGAATCGTTCTGCCAGTGGACAATGTGGCAAAAGCCCCACTCGAAGGAGCCCCAGATGTCTGTTTCAAACACCGGTCCAAAGACCATGTTTCAACTCAGTGGCCGTGAATACGCAGCGGCCACCTTGAGTAATGCCACACTGATCATCATTGACGCCCAGAAGGAATACCTCAGCGGGCCACTGGCCCTGACCGGGGTTCAGGCGGCGATCGACAACATCGTCAAACTGGTCGACGCCGCGCGCGCCGCCAAGTCGCCGATCATTCACGTGCGCCACCTGGGCACCGTGGGTGGCATGTTCGACCCTCAGGGCGAGCGCGGAAAATTCGTACCCGAGCTGCAGCCTCAGGGCGACGAAATCGTCATCGAAAAGCGCCTGCCCAACGCGCTGAACGGCACTGTCGCCACCGACGATCGCAAGACCCTGCACAAGCTGCTCGAAGAACTCGGACGCCTGGATCTGGTGGTCTGCGGGTTCATGAGCCACTCCAGCGTCAGCACCACCGTGCGCGCGACCAAGGACTACGGCTTTCGCTGCACACTGGTCGAAGACGCCTGCGCCACCCGCGACCTGCCGACCCCGACCGGCGTGATCAAGGCCGAGCTCGTGCAACAGGCCGAGATGGCCATCATGAACGACAACTTTGCCAAGCTTGCGCTGACCAAAGACCTGATCTGACTGACCCCCATCATCAGGAGCTGACCTCTTGATCCGCAGAGCCTTGACCACGCCTCGGACATCATTTTCCGGCAGTTCCTGAAGAAAAAGCGTACAAAGACAGTCA
Organism: Pseudomonas sp. GW821-FHT02A11; assembly: GCF_059421985.1. Taxonomy (NCBI): domain Bacteria; kingdom Pseudomonadati; phylum Pseudomonadota; class Gammaproteobacteria; order Pseudomonadales; family Pseudomonadaceae; genus Pseudomonas; species Pseudomonas sp. GW821-FHT02A11. Next base: position 27,022 of record NZ_JBWKWB010000019.1, on the reverse strand, counting down.
TCGGGTTGTGTGATCTCCCTCACATAACCGCCTATCCGTTAATCACGCGTGTTTGCCTTCAAGCGCTGACCAGACGGGAACCACCCCGATATGCGCTGGTCAGAGCGCCGATACCCATAGAGGAAGTCGGAATGAAGATATCCGATGGTTTCGATGCCCGCCGCCTGCGCCCCAAAGGCCAGAGCAACTGGCGGATGCGCATTGGCGCGGCCATCTCCGCGATATTCGCAACAGCCGGTGTGTTGCTGGCCATGGCAGGCGTTGCCAGCCTGATAGGCCACCCCGCAGCGCTGGGCGAATTGAATGCAAGCCCTGCTGGCGCAGTCGTCACGATCGTCGTTGGGCTGTTCCTGCTGTACATCGGTGTCTGGCTGTGGCGCCGGAGCCGTCGTCGGCGCCGCCGCGCGGGCGAACTGAGCATGTCCGCGCACCTCATGAAGAAACACGACTGACCCCTCCCCCGCGTCTTGCAGGGCCGTTTGATCGCTTTTAGTCGCGCCGAATCCGGCGTGACTTGGTTAAACTGGCGTCCTTCGCGGAGACCGACATGCAAGACGACGACTTTTCCCTGTTCAGAAACGAGATCCGTGGCGTCAAGCCCATCAAGACCGAACAGGCCGATGTAGGCAAACCCAAAATCGATCGTAAGAACTTGGCCAGACTGCGGCAGGCCGCGACCGTGCGCTCGGACGGCCCCATCACCGTGGACGGTCTGTCCGACCAATTCGTGATCGACGTGGGGCCGGAAGACACCCTGTATTGGGCGCGGGACGGCGTTCAGGAAGGACAGATGCGCAAGCTCAAGCTGGGGCAGATCAGCTTCGATGGCAGCCTGGACCTGCACGGCATGAGCGTGGAAATGGCGCGGGAAACCCTGTGGGAGTTTCTGGCCGAGGCGACCAGACTGGAAATCCGCTGCGTGCGCATCACCCATGGCAAGGCGGTGCGGCTCGATGGCAAACGGCCCATGATCAAGAGCCACGTCAACACCTGGCTGCGCCAGCATCAGCAGGTGCTGGGCTTCACCTCGTGCATCGCCAAACACGGCGGCGCGGGTGCGGTTTACGTCATGCTCAAACGCACGATGATGGATGGGCGGGACGAGTAGCACGCGCCTTGGCGCTGCATTCACTGTGGAAACATGTCCTGTGGGAGTGAGCTTGCTCATTAAGGCCGGTACACCTGCAGCATCTCAGGCATTTGAAGCCAGCATTTCGGGAGCAAGCTCACTCCCACAGATTCGGGCCTCGCAGGTCATTTTCCGCAAGGCCCGAAGTTCAGGAGCCAATCAGCGAGGACCTGGTCCACCACCGCCAGGACCGCCGCCGCCACCCGGGCCGCCCCCCTCATAATGACCGCCACCACCTCCGTGGCCACCGCCATGACCACCACCGGGACCCCAGAAAGGCCAGCAGCCGGACATGGCCGACATCACCGCGATGACCATCGCGACTTTCGCTATACGACTCAACATTTTGCTTACTCTCTTTGAAGACGGGCTCCACGACAGGCGTTCACCACCTGCAAAGTCTGACAGCACACCCCGGCCAAACCGCGTCGTCATTTGGTAGCCAACCGGTGTCGGGGCTGATACGAACCCGCGCGCAAACGAAAAAGGCCGCTACGGAAAAACACATCCGCAGCGGCCTTTATTCAGTGATATCCAATGGGGGTTGCGAGCGGGGTGTCAACAACCGATCAGGTCAGCAATGGAAATCAACGGCGGTAGTCGCCAGGGCCCGGGCCGTAGCCACCGCGCCCGTCGTAATAATGGCCTCCATCGTAGTGACGATGATCCCAACCACCATGACGGCCCCATCCAGGGCCAAAGAAACATCCCGAAACCGACGACGTCAGGGCGATCACCAGTGCGATTTTCGCGATTCGGCTCAACATAATTTCACTCTCTTCATCCGGGCATCTGTCACCCATTAACTCAGACACCGAACAGATACATTTCGACATAACCACTGGGTAAAGGTTGGGTAAAGTCCCCCTGACAGACCTGCAGGTGGCGACGTGCCGCAGGTTTGTCGGTCGCCCGCCGTACCCCTCATCGTCGAGCTACGCTACTATGTGCGCCTTTGCAGGCTACCAACCCTGCGTTTTTCTTGAACCCACACGGAACACAACCCTGTGACACTGGAACAGAATTACACGGCTGTTTTCAGTGCGTTTATCAGGGTTTTCCAATGTATCTAACGCCCGTAAATAGGGGCGTCTCTGCACCCTGACACCCGCACTGGAACCCACAGTACAAAAGCATTGATACAAAAATTGGTACGGCCCAACCGCTCGGCACTCGGCACTTGGCACTTGGCACTTGGCACTTGGCACTTGGCACTTGCGTCTCATTATCGCCCCCACCACTAAATATATAAACAGCATCCAAATGTGGCGGTACTCCCGTGATCAAAGACAGCTACGAGATGTGCGTCAACGATGATGACGTAATCGTCATTCCTATCGTCGCATGGAGCGACATGACGATGGGGATTTGGGCTGAGTCTTGGGCGATGACAGCGCCGAAGGGAGGATTCGTTGCGTTGCCTGCGCTAGAGAGCAGGCCAGCAGTCGCAACGATATGCCATTCATCCATGAGCGGCACTGTCGGCTCAAGGTCAAGTAAACTCAGCGACCTTGGGTTCTGCTGAAAAGCCTGATGACCGACCTGCCGATCGAGAGCGCGCAGCAACGGACACGTTCTAGGCTTCAGGTAATGGGGATTCGAACCCGACCGGTTCGCCGCCCAGCCCGCCATAGGCCAGGATTATGGCGCTTTCCGCAATGATGACTAGGGCAGAATCGTTCTGTAGCGGCCTGGCTTTTGCCCCACACAGGCAATCAATGGCCTGCCCGCACTAGCGCATCTATCCCCTCGTCAAATCTGCTGATAAACCTTCGAGGATCGTCAAGCAGGGAGCTACAACGTGTACACACTTACGTTCTTCAATCATAAAGGCGGAGTCGGTAAACCAACCCTCACCATAAATGTCGCCGAGGCGCTGGCAGATGATGGTCTAAAGGTCCTGATGGTAGATGCAGACCCCCAATGCAATTTGACCGCGTTTTACCTGACCGAGAAGAGTTTGGATGAGCTTTTGGGTGAATCCGACGACGAGGATAGCGGAAGCACGATCTGGTCCGCCATTAAACCGGTGGTGGATGGTAAGGGCGGAATCAAGGACATCGATGCCCTTGAGGTCAGGCCGAACATTTTCCTGTGTCCCGGGGACGTACTCCTCGCGGATTATGAGGAGAACTTCCAGCCGCTTGGACAGGATCGTTCGCAAGAAAAGGGCGCGATTATGATGTGATGTGCGCGCTATCTAATGCCGCGCGTGGTATGGGAGCGCATTATGATGTTGACGTCGTCATCTATGATATAGGTCCCAACGTAGGTCCACTCAATAGGGCAGTTCTTCTCGATTCAGACTTTTTCTGCACCCCCGTCGCTGCTGATTTGTTTTCGCTCAGAGCGCTTTCCACCTAGGCAGATCTGTGAGTCGGTGGATCAATGATTGGAGTACCGTTCGCAATCTGGCGAATGATCATGCACGAGATCAATTACTTCACGGCCATCCTGTGTATTTGGTATATGTAACCTCCGCTTACAAGGTATCGTCAGGCAGAAACTCAACTAAGCCTCACGAACGGTGGGAAGGTAAAATTGCGCCCCGCGTTAAGAATCGTGTTGTTGATGCTCTCCGTGGAATTGATCCAGCGCTAGCTCCTTTCCAGGTTAGTAAGCTCGCCTCAATCAAGGACTTCCACAGCCTCGCCCCACAAGCTCAAGAGTACGGATTACCCATCGGCGACCTCAAGGGGTACGTCAATTCTGGGTACAACGACCAAGTGAAGGAAGCTGCTGCGGAGTTTTCTGGGCTAGCTGCGACAATCAGGAAACGAATAGGCATCTGACTCCCACGCCCTCATTGTGCTCATGAATCAGCTCAGACATTGCCGGGAAGTCGGGTCGAATTAGGCTTTCAGGCAGTTCCAAAAATTCTCGAACGTCTCACACAGCAAAAAAAAGCGTACGGCCCCCATTTGTCTTACAAATGAAATGTTGCCGACGCTGTGACTGATTAAGTCGGGAGCAGAGGCAAACCAGCTTTGCAACTATGTCGTCATCGCGCATAAGACTATGCATTTCATCAAATCGCTGAGTAACCATAATGGAAAATCTAGTTGCAGCACTGAAGCTGCTAGGTCCAATAATGCTAACACCACTGATCAATCGCGTTATTTCCTCCTTCCGTTTTCGCCAGCTGTATTTATCATTTGAAGATGTGCTGCCGTACACCCTACCTGAGAACAATGGCTATATAGCCAACATTCGCCTTTACAATAAAGGCAAAAACAAAGAAACCAAAATCGAGATAATATTCCCGAGAACCTCAACATGCCAAATTCTGTCAAGCAACTATCCAACTGTGAGCAATGAGGGAGCACGCATTATTGATAGACCGCATCCTGCCGAAACAAACCATCATACTGACGGCATATCTCAAAACAGAATTCAAAATCACCAAAACCAACAAACCTTTTCTCAAATCGGAGGATACAAACGGCAAGGTTTACGATGATCGGCGTAATGTTCCGCCTAGTGCAGCACCAGCGGCTTTGTGTGCCTCAATAGTCATCGCACTCACATTATCATTCATGTACGTAGCAGTAAGCGGTACCAATATCTTATCTCCCTACTACAATTACAAATATAAACCCTTACTAGACCAAGGCTTTAGACCACTAATTTTTTCCCGTGTACATTTAGCGCAGAATGTAGACCATTCATCAAAGTCACCATTAACAACAGGAAAGCCTTACATTGAAAACTCTCAAATGGTTTTACCGATCACAATAAAAAACATTCACACCCAGCGAATATCGGTTTCAATACAACCTAACTATCCAGAGGCCCGCACAAAGGAAATCGAAAAAGCCACCCGAAACAATCCTGAGTTATAAACGAGAGCAAAGGCATGGCGAGTTATTGATGAAAAGTATGGCTCAAATGCAGACGATAAGCTTTTTATAGATAGTTTTTTGCTACCTACAACAAAGTTCTAAAAAGGTGCTAACCGATAGCTAAATCGATGACAAGGATCATCAGCATGATGCATGGGGTCAATTTGTGAGATGCCGGGATGACGCAAGCGTTCATATTTTCGGAGAAATATCATTTTTCCAAATATTCATTGACAATCTTTTTTGAGTAGTACTAGGATAAAAATCCAAATCAAGGAAGGAGTTTACAAAATGGATCTTAATATGATGTGTGTGGGCAAATCGATTTCTTTCAACCAGTTCCAAGCTATTTTTGCTGCCACGGGTGTCACCACCACTATATCTTTATCTGATGCCTAGGCTCTACCACCTGCCAATCTGTTCAGTTTGATGTCTACCGCGAGAACCAAAAAACTTTCGCTAAAGGTTTCTGGAACATCTATATCAGTGCCTAATTTAACCTCAATGATTCAGGCTGCCATTGGCATTAACACAGTGATCTCCATCTCTGATATAAACAATTATTCCCAGGCAAGTATTCCTCAGATCGTCTCCGTTATAGGCGTGAAGGCATATTCCTTATCCATTGATGGAACTGCTGTCAACCAGGCAACTGTCAGCCCGTTAATCTCGTCGTTGACAAGCCCAAATACTCCTATTTCAATTGGGTCTTTCAATGCTCTCAACGATGCAGCGATCGACTCGGCCATTGCGGCAATGGGAAGCAAGACCCACAGTCTGTCTCTAGACGCTGGCATATCCAACCCTGCGCGGATCATCCAGATTATTCAGAAAGTAGGTAGCGATGCGAATATTTCGTTGACGAACACTAAATTTATCCCCGCCGATACGCTGCTTGAGGTTTTGGCGTCAGTTGGGACGAAAAAGCTTTCGATCACTATTGATTCGCCAGACTTCACACCCGGCTATTTGAAAAGTTTCATTTCCGCAGCAACGGCCACCACATCAGTTTCGTTGACTTCGGCGCAGGTCCTCACCACAGCAGACCTGCTGGCTATGCTACAACTCAACGGTAATAAAAGATTGGCTGTCGATTTCAATGGCAGACAGCTTTCGGTTGATCCTGTAAATGGAGATAAACTTCAGCAAGTTGTCAATGCAGCCAATGCATCTCATACAATCAGTGTTAATACGATGCAGTACCCCCCACTCAGCTACATTCCCCCAATCATCCAATCATCCAATCATCCAATCATCCAATCATCCAATCATCGGGACATACCAACATGGGGCTTTCCTACAATGGATCTCAACTGACTGACACCGAACCACACGGAAACGTAGTAGTGCGAGGGATTGAGGTTGCTCAACCCACAACTTCTATTGTGGTCACATCGGTAGGAGTCACGAACTATGCCGTTGAGAACTACGTCGAAATTGTTCAGGCTGCTGGATAAAAACTTTAAATCGAAAACTCATCTTGATGAGGTCGAAATGAGAAAACCCCTCTATCAGTTAGCCATAACTGGTTTTCTTCTATGCTCCGTTGGTCAGGCGCAGGCCACAATGCGCTGTGGCACATCGGTGATAAGCGCCGGGGACACGAAACAAACAGTGTTGGAAAAATGTGGAAGTCCAATCAAACAGAGCAGTGAAGGACCAGCACGATGGCCTAACGGTGTTCCGCGTCGAAATGCTGCGGAGATCACTATTTTCATCTATGGACCTAACGGAGGGGCTTACCAGCACTTGCGCTTTATCGATGACAAGTTGATTGATATAACCTGAAGCGTGGCTTAGATAACTAAGCACTTAGCGGATGCAAATTGACGGTGGTCGCTATCTTTGCCCTGCCAGGAATTGCGGCTACCGCGTGTTCATATTTTTTGTCGAATAGGATCATTTTTTGATCCACCGCAAACCATTTATTTGGTTTTTCCGGAGCCGGGCGAATTTTAAATATTGATATAGATGATCAACCAGTGAAGAGTCATCCGCTGCCAGATCGCTTAAAATAGACTAGAAAATAGAAAATGGTTCCCGACGTGTAATTACCAGCTCGTTGAGGATCAGGAAAGATTCACTTTAGGTGTTCCGCAACGCGCATCAGCGAGTAGCTGCAGCAGGCCAGCTTGACGGATGACTTCTTCAAGAAGGCGGTGGAGCATCCGGGCATTTGGAGCAGAGGGCAGTACAACTGCGGTCACACCTACGCTACCATGTGTCTCATGGCGGGTATGAATCCTGCGATCATCGCCAATCAGCTCGGTCACAGCATTCAGATGCTGCTGCCTACCTTCGCCAAATGGTTCAATACCGGCACTGACTGGAATGAGCTTGAGAAATTGGAAATGAGCCTGATTGGTACAAATTTGGTACAGACTCAACAGTACCCCTCTGAAACCCACACGGAACACAACCCTGTGACACTGGAACAGAATTACTCGGCGATCCTTGGTCAACTTGGCGAAGACGTCTCCCGCGAAGGCCTGCTCGACACCCCTAAACGTGCAGCCAAAGCCATGCAGTACCTCTGCCGCGGCTACCAGCAGACCCTGGAAGAAGTCACCAACGGCGCGCTGTTCAGCTCCGACAACAGTGAAATGGTGCTGGTCAAGGACATCGAGCTGTACTCGCTGTGCGAACACCACCTGCTGCCCTTCATCGGCAAGGCCCACGTGGCCTACATCCCGAGCGGCAAAGTGCTGGGCCTGTCCAAGGTCGCGCGCATCGTCGACATGTTCGCCCGTCGCCTGCAGATCCAGGAAAACCTCAGCCGCCAGATCGCCGAAGCTGTTCAGCAGGTCACCGGCGCCTTGGGTGTGGCGGTGGTCATCGAGGCCAAGCACATGTGCATGATGATGCGCGGCGTCGAGAAGCAGAATTCCTCGATGATCACCTCGGTCATGCTGGGTGAGTTCCGCGAAAACGCCGCCACTCGTACTGAGTTCCTTAGCCTGATCAAGTGATCCGGGCGTCCTGAAGCGCCGCAACGCCTGTTGCGGCGGCGAGGTTTCAAGCATGTTGATGAAGGCACTGCGGGTCGGCCTTGGCCAGTTGGTCATTCTGGTTGACTTTCTGACCCGCCCAAGCAAGAAAAAACGTTCGCCCCAAGCCCAGGCCGTCGTCGAGGCTTCGGCCAAGGACCTGACGCTCTACCAGTTCCACGCCTGCCCGTTCTGCGTGAAAACCCGTCGCACCCTGCGTCGGCTGAACGTGCCGGTCGCCTTGCGCGACGCGAAGAACAACGAGCTGGATCGCCAGACCCTGCTCAGCGAAGGCGGCAAGATCAAGGTGCCCTGCCTGCGCATCGAAGAAGCCGGCCAGACCGTGTGGATGTACGAGTCGAAAGTCATCATCGACTACCTCGAACAACGCTTCGCCACCGCTTGAATCCCCTCCAATGATCAGCCCTGTGTCACAGGGCTTGATCAGCGCGTGCCCTTTGGACATCATGTATACAATAAAAACAAATATTGAATACACCTATGTCCATCCACGAAACTGCCCGCTCTTCCCAGTGCCCCGATTGGGCTGAAGCCCTGCTCAACGGCTTCAGCCAGGTGCTGTTGCAGCGTAATCCGCTGTGCGGCCTGATGTGCCTGCTGGCGATCCTCATCAGCGCTCCCTCCTCCCTGGGCGGCGCTTTGCTCGGCGCTGTGGCGGGGCTGCTGACGGCGCAGCGTCGCGGCTACGCCAAGGCCGAGCGCCAATCCGGCGTCTATAGCTACAACGGTGTGCTGCTGGGGCTGCTGATCAGCTACCGCTTCGAGTGGTCGCCCCTGCTGCCGCTGTTGATCATCGCCTGCGGCGGCCTTAGCGCGATGCTCATGCACGCTTGGCTGCGACGCACGCCGCGCGCCTCTTGCCTGAAGGCTTACACCGCACCGTTCGTGCTGTTCAGCTGGGTACTGCTGATGTTTGCCGAGCCGCTACCGAGCCTGCGTGTGGCTGACGCTGACCTGATTCAAGCGCTGCCACTGGGGCTGGGGCAGGTGTTTCTGCTCGACCATCCACTGGCCGGCGTGTTGATCGGCGTCGGCCTGTTGATCGCCAACCGCACGGCCGCGCTGTGGGCGGCACTGGGCTGCATCAGCGGTATCGCCTTTGCCCTGTGGCAGCAGGAAAGCAACCTGGCGCTGCTGGGCCTGTCGGGCTACAACCCGGCATTGGCGGCGTTGGCGTTCAGCCATGTGCGCTACAGGCCCTGGCTGCCGGGCATTGCCATTGTCCTGGCCATCCTCCTGCAACCGGGTTTTTCCGGGCTGGGGCTGGCGACCCTAACCGCGCCGTTCATCCTCGCCTGCTGGCTGGTGCAGGCCAGCGGTCGCTTGTTGCGACAATCGATCAACGATCAGCGGTTGCGCTCCTGAGCGGATTGCCACAGGCTCTGCCGACCCTGTATTCGGAACTGCACCATGGACAGCAACACCGGCTGGCGCGAACAGCTGCGCATCATCGTTTTTCAGACCGACACCAAGGCCGGACGGCGCTTCGACAAGATCCTGCTGCTGATCATCCTCAGCAGCCTGTTGATTGTCATGCTCGACAGCATCGAGGCCGTGCATCGCAATTACGCCGATGTGCTGGCGTATATCGAGTGGGGCTTCACCTTGGTGTTTCTCGTCGAGTACATCCTGCGTCTGTATTGCTCGCCCCAGCCGCTGAAGTACGCCTTCAGCTTCTATGGCCTGATCGACCTGCTGGCCATCGTGCCGGGCATCCTGGCGCTGTATAACGCCGATGCGCAGTACCTGCTGATCATCCGCGTGGTGCGGATGCTGCGGATCTTCCGCGTACTCAAGCTCAGCCCTTACCTCAAGCAGGCCAACTACCTGCTGGCGGCCCTGCGCGGCAGCAAGCAGAAAATCATCGTGTTTCTGGTAACGGTCTCGACGCTGGTCACCGTGTTCGGCACGCTGATGTACGTCATCGAAGGCCCGGAACATGGCTTCACCAGCATCCCCAAAGGCATCTACTGGGCGATCGTGACCCTGACCACCGTGGGCTTTGGCGACATTGTGCCGAAGACGCCGGTGGGCCAGATCCTGTCGTCGCTGGTGATGATCACCGGTTACTCGATCATCGCGGTGCCCACCGGGATTTTCACTGCGGAACTGGCCAACGCCATGCGCGGCGATCAGCTGCAGCACGACTGCCCCGTCTGCGCCAAGAACAGCCACGAGGGCAGCGCGGCGTTTTGCAGCCGTTGCGGCAACGCGCTGTTTCCCAAAGTCGACTCAATGGCTGCAGTGGCCCCTGACGGAAAACCATAAGCACAGACGTTTTTAATCTATTAAGGGCTTAAGGGTTTTCGTTATAGTCGCGGCCATTAGCCATCGCTTTTTTCATAAGAATAATCTCTGACACGACAAAGGAATTCGCAGTGAACAAACTCTTCGCCGCTTCTCTTCTGGCCGCCGGAATGGCCTTTGGCAGCGCCGCCCAGGCCGCCCCTGAACTGCTCAACGTCTCCTACGACGTGATGCGCGACTTCTACAAGGACTACAACGCCGCCTTCCAGAAACACTGGCAGGCCGAGCACAAGGAAGACGTCAAACTGCAGATGTCCTTCGGCGGCTCGAGCAAACAGGCGCGCGCCGTGATCGACGGCCTGCAGGCTGACGTGATCACCATGAACATGGCCACCGACATCAACGCCTTGGCTGACAACGGCGAGCTGGTGCCGAAGAACTGGGTGACCCGCCTGCCGAACAGCAGCGCGCCGTTCACCTCGGCCACGGTTTTCATCGTGCGCAAAGGCAACCCGAAAGCCCTGAAGGACTGGAACGATCTGGTCAAAGATGGCGTTGAAGTCGTAGTGCCGAACCCGAAAACCTCAGGCAACGGTCGCTACACTTACCTGTCTGCCTGGGGCTACACCCTGAAGAACGGTGGCGATGAAGCCGCTGCGAAGAAATTCGTCGGCCAGTTGTTCAGCCACGTGCCGGTCCTCGACACCGGCGGTCGCGGCGCCACCACCACCTTCATGACCAACCACATCGGCGACGTGCTGGTGACCTTCGAAAACGAAGCCGAAATGATCGCCCGCGAGTTCGGTCGCGATCAATTCGAAGTGGTCTACCCAAGCGTGTCTGCTGAAGCCGAGCCACCGGTGAGCGTGGTCGATAAAGTCGTCGACAAGAAAGGCTCCCGCGCCTTGGCCGAGGATTACCTGAAGTACCTCTGGTCGCCAGAAGGTCAGGAAATTGCCGCGGCAAACTACCTGCGCCCGCGTGACCCGGCAGTGCTGGCCAAATACACCGACCGCTTCCCGAAAGTCGACTTCCTCAATGTCGAGAAAACCTTCGGCGACTGGCGCACCGTGCAAAAGACCCATTTCGTTGATGGCGGCGTGTTCGATCAGATCTACCCGGCCAAGTAAGCGCTGGATGGAATGAAAAACGGCGACCTCTTGAGGTCGCCGTTTTTTTGCCTGCATCGTCTGCGGCCAAAATATCGATTCCGGGATTTCGAAAGACCCGCTTCTGGCCGAAGGCCGGAGCATGCTTGCTCGCGATCTGGCGCGAAGCGGCAGCAAAACCAGTGAACACGGTGTGTCAGGTCAATTCTGGATATCGATTTTACGACTGCTGCGCAGCCGATCGCGAGCAAGCTGCGCTCCTACGCCCTGTGGGCAGAATCAAAAGCAGCAGCGACTCTCAATTCCCGAACTGCCGACTCAGCCCCGGCGGCACGCCGCTGGCATCGGTTTCCTGCCAGGGGCCGCTTGGCGAGGTGGACCACGTCCAGCCGTTGTTCCAACGGTAGTAAGTGCGCTGGCGATAGAACGTGTTGGGCACGTTATCGAGCACATGCACGCCCAGTTTCGCATCCCAGTGGCTGTTGCCACCCGGCGGCGGAGCGAAGTGGGACGAGGTTTTCGGGCCGGAAGGAATCGGCGTCGACGGCGGGGTTTGTGGCGTGGTGCGGGGCGTTCCCGGTTGTGGGGTCGGCTGGGGTTGTGAAGATCCACCAGGACTCGTTGGAATCGGCTCCGAACTCTGCGGTCCGGGGCGCTGGACCGCACAGGCCGCGCTCAGGGCCACCACCACACTCAACAAGGCAAATCGTGCGACGCGATACATAGTGTTCTCTGCTGTGTCTGGGCCGCACGATCAGGTCTTTTAGGGCTACTGATCGGGGCTGTCGATGGTCAGGGCCTGTCGGGCAGTCACGTTGCTGGGCAACGGCTGACTGCGACCGATCCACTCTCCGGAGGTGGGCTGGCCTGCGCGGGATACTCGCGCAACCAGTTGGACTTCCGGAAAGTTCGACAGTTTCAGTTGCGGCATCATTGCATCAGCATCGGTCAGCTCGACCTCCACCGGCAGGTCGGCCACGGTCACCCGCTTGACTGCCAAAGGTGCAGGCGGGCCGGACACCGCGCGGGCAAACACGAACACCGTGTCACCAGGCTGCACCTTGCCTTTAAGGTCGTCAGACAGCGTCACGCGAACCTTCAGGTGCGCGCCAGGCGCGGCCACCAAGGGGGCGCCCTGCACCTGGCCGCCGCTCTGTACCAGCCGGTCGCTGGCACGGGCGATGCCACCCTCGAGCGCCGCGCGGGATGGATCGTTGGGCGGCAGCACGGCGAGCAGGCGCTTCCAGTAATCCACGGCTTCCTGGAAATGCTGGCTTTCGAAGGCGTTGATGCCCTTGAGCCCCAGGCTGGTGACTTCCTTGGGGTCGGTCTTCAGCGCTTCATCGGCCAGCGCCTGAATCTGCGCAGTCCACGCCTTGTTCCCAGCGAAATACAGCGACTGCGCCCACTGCCCCAGCAGCTCCGGTTGACGCCCGGCCAGTGCGACCGCGCGTTCGAACATCCGCGCCGCATCGGCCGGACGGTCCTGTGCCATGTAGGTGCGGGCGAGGAAATACAGGCTTTCTGCCGAGTCCGGCTGGGCCTTGACCGCGCGTTCGAGACGATCGGTCATCTGCGCCAGAGACGCCGGCGGCTGGGCGAATTCGCGGGCCAGCTCGACCTTGTCGCTGGCGCCGAAATGCAGGTACAGCGCAAAGCCCATGATCGGCACCAGCACCGCCACCAGCAACGGCAGCGGCTTGCCCAGACGCGAAACCCGCTCGGCCGACGCGCCTTCGGTGTCGGCCAGCAGCTCGCGCGCAGCCTCGGCACGACCGCTGTCCATCTGCGCGGTCGTCAGCACGCCTTCAGCCTGCTGCGTCTGCAGCTCGGCCAGACGCTCCTGATACAGCGCGACATTAAGGGCGGTGCGGTCTTCTTCGCTTTGGGCGCGACGGCCACGCAGCAGAGGGATCAGCAGGAAACTCAGGGCCACCAGCAACAGCAGGCCGGCCGCTAGCCAGAAATCGATCATTCGTGGTTTTTATCCAGCAGGTGGGCGAGGCGCTGACGCTCCTCGTCGGAAAGCACGTCGGCGCCCTGGGCACGTTGGCCACGGCGGCGCGCAACGATCACGCCAATCAACAGCACCCCGCCCAGCAGCAGGCCGGCAGGGCCGAACCAGAGCAGCCAGGTGTGGGCGTTCAGCTCAGGCTTGTAGCGCACGAACTCGCCATAGCGGTCGACCATGAAGTCGATGATCTGCTGATTGCTCTGGCCTTCGCCGAGCATACGGTAGATCTCCTTGCGCAGGTCTGCGGCAATCGGTGCATTGGAATCAGCGATGTCCTGGTTCTGGCATTTCGGGCAACGCAGCTCGCGAGTCAGCTCGGTGTAGAGCGCGCGCTCGGCTTCGTCCTTGAAGGTGTAGGCGTCGATGGCGGCGTGGGCGATGCTCGCGCTGCCCAGCAGCAACACCACAGCGGCGACCAGTGAACGAACAGACGCATTCAACCCTGTGGGCGGCTTGCCCTCCAGCGAGACCTCTGGATGCTCGTGATCGAAAACTGTGGGAGCGAATTCATTCGCGAGACGGCGGCCCAGCCGATAGAGATGCGCCGCCCGAACAACCGATTCGCGAATGAATTCGCTCACACAGAGGGACCTGCGGCCAGCCGTGCCTAGCGACGAGGCCTCGGGATGCCCGCTCCCGCAGATCGATCTGCGAACCCCATGAGCCCAGGCACATACAGCGCGGCGCAGAAGGCTCATTGCCTACCCTCATCCACCAGTCCCTGATACTGAGCAGCCAGCTTCTCGCGCCACACGGTCTCGTCGATCACGCCCACGTGCTTGTAGCGAATGATGCCCTTGCGATCGATGAGGAAGGTTTCCGGCGCGCCATAGACGCCCAGGTTCAGCCCCAGGCTGCCGGCTTCGTCATTGATGTTCATCTGGTAGGGATCGTGAAATTCCTTGAGCCACTTCAAGGCGTCGGCGTTGACGTCCTTGTAGTTGATGCCGTAAATCACCACGCCCTGCTGCGCCAGTTTGGTCAGCACCGGGTGCTCGACGCGGCAGGCGATGCACCAGGTGCCCCAGACGTTGACCAGCGCCGGTTTGCCCAGCAGATCTGCGCGGGTCAGGGGTTTGCCATCTTGCACGGCGGGCAGGGAAAACTCCGGGAACGGCTTATCGATCAGCGCCGAGGGCAGCTCCGAAGGGTCCAGATACAGCCCCCTGTAGAGAAACGCAGCCAGCCCCAGAAACAGCGCCAGCGGAATCAACAACACCCAACGCTTCATACCGCAGCTCCCGACAGACCCAACGCGTCACGCACCTTTGCCCTGACCTTGACCCGATAACGTTTATCCAGCGCCGCCAGCAGACCGCCCAGTGCGGTGATCAGGCCGCCGAACCAGATCCAGCGCACGAACGGCTTGACGTGCACGCGCACCGCCCACGCCCCGTTGTCCAGAGGCTCGCCCAGCGCGACGTACAGATCGCGGGTGAACCCGGCGTCGATGCCGGCCTCGGTCATCATCGAGCGCTGCACGGTGTACAGGCGTTTCTCCGGGTACAGGACCGTCACTTCCTTGCCGTTGTCGAGCACGCGAATGGTGCCCTCATCGGAGGTGAAGTTGGGGCCCTGAACGTGCCGGGCGCCCTCGAAGACGAACTGATAGCCGCCCAGCTCCACCGTATCGCCCGGGGCCAGACGCAGGTCGCGCTCGGCACTGTTCTGGCTCGACAGCACGACGCCCAGCGCGACCACGGCGATGCCGATGTGCGAAACCTGCATGCCCCAGTAACTGCGGGTCATCGAGCGCATGCCCTTGATCAGGCCCTTATGGCGGGTCTTGTCGAGCAGGTCGCGTACGCCCGCCAGCAGCACCCAGGCAGCGAGCAGGAAGGTGGCAAGTACCGCCCAGTGGAAATCGGCCATGGCGAATCCGGCGACCACCGCCAACACCGCGCTGCCCACCAGCACCGGCGTGAGCATGCTCAGCAGCCATTTGAGCGGCGTGTCTTTCCAGCGCACCAGCACGCCGATGGCCATGACGAACATCAGCAAGCCCATCAGCGGCACGAACAGCGCATTGAAATACGGTGGACCCACCGACATCTTCGCCCCGCTCAAGGCATCCAGCACCAGCGGATACAGCGTGCCGAGCAGAATCATCGATGCTGCCACGACCAGCACCAGATTGTTGCCCAGCAACAGTGTTTCCCGGGACCACAGGCCAAAACCGACGTGGCTTTTCACCACCGGCGCGCGAATGGCGAACAGGGTCAGCGAACCGCCCACCACCATCAGCAGGAAGATCAGGATGAACACGCCGCGCGCAGGGTCGGAGGCAAACGCGTGCACCGAGGTCAGCACCCCGGAACGCACGAGAAAAGTGCCCAGCAGGCTCAACGAGAACGCGGCAATGGCCAGCAACACGGTCCAGCTCTTGAACACGCCGCGTTTTTCAGTGACCGCCAGCGAGTGAATCAGCGCAGTGCCCACCAGCCATGGCATGAACGAGGCGTTTTCCACCGGGTCCCAAAACCACCAGCCGCCCCAGCCCAGTTCGTAATAGGCCCACCAAGAGCCCAGGGTGATGCCGATGCCGAGAAAGGCCCAGGCGACGATGGTCCACGGGCGGGACCAGCGGGCCCACGCGGCATCGAGACGACCGCCGAGCAAGGCCGCGATGGCAAAGGCAAAGGCCACGGAGAAGCCGACATAGCCCATGTAGAGCATGGGCGGGTGAATGATCAGGCCGGGGTCTTGCAGCAGCGGATTGAGGTCGCGACCGTCCTGTGGCATCTGCGGCAGCAAGCGGCTGAACGGGTTGGAGGTGAGGATCAGGAACAGCAGGAAGCCCACGCTGATCATGCCCATTACCGCCAGCACCCGCGCGAGCATCACTTGCGGCAACTGACGGGAGAACACCGACACGGCAAAGGTCCAGCCGCCGAGGATCAACGCCCAGAGCAGCAAGGAACCTTCGTGAGCGCCCCATACGGCGCTGAATTTGTAAAACCACGGCAAGGCGCTGTTGGAGTTTTCGGCGATGTAGGTGACGGAGAAGTCGTCGACCATGAACGAGTAGCTCAGGCAACCGAAGGCGAACAGCAGAAAGGCGAACTGCCCCCACGCCGCCGGCTGGGCCAGGCCCATCCACAGACGATCGCCACGCCAGGCGCCGAACAGCGGCACCACCGCCTGCACGACGGCGAAACACAGGGCCAGGATCATGGCCAGATGGCCGAGTTCGGGAATCATGGCTTACCCCTGCTTGGCGGGCGTGTAGGACGCGCCTGCCGGTTGATTCGGTGCGTTTTGACCGCTGTCTTTCAACGCCTTGGTGACTTCCGGCGGCATGTATTTCTCGTCGTGTTTGGCCAGCACTTCATCGGCCACCACCACGCCATCGGCATTGAGTTTGCCGAGCGCGACAATGCCCTGCCCTTCGCGGAACAGGTCGGGAAGAATGCCGCGATAGGTGATGGTCACCGACTTGTTGAAGTCAGTGACCACGAAGGTCACGTCCAGCGAGTCGGCGGACCGTTGCAGCGAGCCTTTCTCGACCATGCCTCCGGCGCGAATGCGCGTGTCATGGGGGGCCTCGCCGCTGGCGATCTGGGTCGGGGTGTAGAACAGGTTGATGTTTTCCTGCAGCGCGCTGAGGGCCAGCGTGACGGCAATGCCGACCCCGGCGAGGATCGCCACGATGATCAACAGGCGTTTTTTTCGCAGCGCATTCACGTGTTGCTCTCCCGGCGCAGACGGCGCGCCTCTTGTTGCAGGTAACGCCGACGCGCCAACAGCGGAGACGCGACGTTGATCGCCAATACGGTCAGACAGATGCCATAAGCGGTCCAGACGAACAGCCCGTGTTTGCCCATGGCCAGAAAATCGCTGAAGGAATCGAAGCTCATTGCGCGCCTCCCTTGCCCGGACGCTGCCCAAGGCTCTTCAAGACTTCATCCTTGACCCAACTGGCGCGGGACTCGCGCTTGAGCACTTCGAGGCGCATGCGCAGCAGCAACACCGTGCCGAAGAAACAGTAGAAGCCCAAGGCCGTGAACAGCAGCGGCAACCACATTTCGGCCGGCATCGCCGGTTTTTCCGTGAGACTGAAGGTCGCGCCCTGGTGCAAGGTGTTCCACCACTCGACCGAGTATTTGATGATCGGGATGTTGATCACGCCGACGATGGCCAGTACCGCACAGGCCTTGGCCGCGCTGTCCCGGTTGCTGATGGCGTTGCCCAGTGCAATCAGACCGAAGTACAGGAACAGCAGAATCAGCATGGAAGTCAGGCGCGCGTCCCACACCCACCACGAGCCCCAGGTCGGCTTGCCCCAGATGGCCCCGGTCACCAGTGCCAGGGCAGTCATCCAGGCCCCAATGGGCGCGGCGCATTGCAGCGCGACGTCGGCCAGTTTCATTTTCCAGACCAGCCCGACCACGCCGCACACCGCGAGCATCACATAGCAGGACTGCGCCAGCATCGCCGATGGGACGTGGATATAAATGATGCGGAAACTGTTGCCCTGCTGGTAATCCGGCGGCGCGAAGGCCAGGCCCCAGACCACGCCGATGCCGATCAGCAGCGCGGCGGCGATGCTCAGCCACGGCAGCAGGCGCCCGCTGATGCCATAAAACCACTTCGGCGAGGCCAGCTTGTGGAACCAGGCCCAGCTGATGCCGCTTTTCGTCTTGGCGCTTGTGTTCATCGCGCGGCCTTTTTGATCATGCTATTCATCACGGTTTCATTCATGTTCGTGCGCTTCTGTTGTTCGAAGCGTCGTGTGTGTCAGGACTAAAAACCTGTCCGATCGATCAGGAATTGATTATTCGCCAACACTGATCTTCAAGCCAGCGGCAATTGCAAAAGGTGTCAGCGTTATAGCGAGTGCGGTCAGGCTGCCAAGCCAAAGCAGATAGCCGGTCGCAGGCATCCCCTGAAGTGCAGCCTGCAAGGCGCCGCTGCCAAGAATCAGCACCGGGATGTACAGCGGCAGGATCAGCAACGCCAGCAGCAGCCCCCCGCGCTTGAGCCCCACCGTCAGCGCCGCGCCGACCGCACCCAGCAGGCTCAGCACCGGCGTGCCTAATAACAGTGACAATAGCAACACCGGCAGGCACGCACTCGGCAAACCGAGCATCAAGGCCAGCACAGGCGACAGCAAGACCAGCGCCAGACCGGAAAACGCCCAGTGTGCCAGCACCTTGGCCAGCACCAGCAACGGCAGCGGGTGCGACGACAGCACCCATTGTTCGAGGGAGCCGTCTTCAAAGTCGCTGCGGAACAGGCCGTCCAGCGACAGCAGCACCGACAACAGCGCCGCCACCCAAACCAGCCCCGGCGACAGCGTTTGCAGCAACTGTGCCTCGGGGCCTACGGCCAACGGGAACAGGGCGATGACGATGGCGAAAAACACCAGCGGGTTGAGCAATTCGGCGGGACGGCGAAACAGCAGGCGGGCTTCGCGAGCAATCAGCAAGGTGAACACATGACTCATACGGCCCACTGCCCCAGGTCTAGATCGCGGTAACCAGTCGGCGTGCGGCTCAGCGTGTGATGAGTGGTCAGCACCACCGTTCCGCCGTGCTCGCAGTGGCGGGCCAGGTGTTCTTCGAGTTGCGCCACGCCTTGCTTGTCCAGCGCAGTGAACGGCTCATCGAGCATCCACAACGCCGGCCCCGGCAAATAGAGACGCGCCAGCGCCACGCGGCGTTTTTGCCCGGCAGACAACGTATGGCACGGCACATCTTCGAAGCCGCGCAGTCCAACCGCTTCGAGGGCCTGCCAGATGTCGGCGGTGTCGACGCTGTGGTGCAGGGCGCAGAGCCAGGAGAGGTTTTCCACGGGGGTGAGCAGATCCTTGATGCCGGCGGCGTGACCGATCCACAACAGGTTGTGCGCCAGCTCGCTGCGTTGTTCGGCCAAAGGTTTGCCATCGAGAAGGATGTCGCCAGCGGTGGGCTGCATCAGGCCGCCGAGCAGGCGTAGCAGGCTGGTCTTGCCGCTGCCGTTGGGCCCGCTGATCTGCACCATGTCGCCCGCCGCCAGCCGCAGATCGAGGTGCTCGAACAGCAAGCGCCAGTCACGCTCACAGGCAAGCGCCACGGCTTCAAGAACGGGGATCGGCATGTGGACCTTCTTTTCGGATGACAGGTGTGCACGGCGGTTCAAGTCGGGGTCGTGGCGGCCGTTATACTGATGCGACTCCAATGGCCTGCCGATGACGCCGGTGCTGGATTATGCCAGCTTGAGCCCTTGAGAGCGCAATTTTACCGAGTCGGGATCCGATGACAGGCGATATACCCAACCTTTCTCCCGTTGCAGCCGCCACCGCCCTGTTGCGTGCGGGCGTGCCACCGGGTGAAGTGCTCAAGCTGATGGAACCGCGCGAAGGCATGCTCAATTCCGGCCAGGTCGCCAATGCCGAAGTGGTCAGCCTTAAACAACTCGGCCAGGATTTCCAGCTGCTGCTCAAGCTGACCATGGACAACGGTCGCCAGACCACCCTCCCCGTCAGCAGCTCGTTGCCGCTTACGCCCGGCACCACCGTTACGGTCGCCCAGGGCTCGGCCGACACCCTGACCATCGGCGTGCAGGACCTGCAAAAAGCCATCGCCAACAGCCTGACCAGCATCGACACCCGGCAACTGCCTGCCGGCACCCTGCTGCAAGGCAAGGTGCTGACCACTCAGGTTGCCGCGCAAAACGTCGCGCAACTGGGCAGCCAGCCCGCTGGCGGCGCGTCGGCACAACCGGCTAACTACCGCTCCATCGTCATGCTGCTCAACACCGCGCTGGCCGGCAGCAGCCTGACCATCGACAGCCCGCAGCCGCTGCGAGTCGGCAGCCTGCTCAGCGCGCAAGTGCAGAACAGCCAGGCGCTGAACTTCGTCGCCATGCCCAATCGTCTGGATGAACTGGCCCTGGCGCAACAACTGTCGACCCAGCAAAGCCGTCAGGGCTCGCTGCAAAGCCTGATCACCGCGTTGCAGAACCTGCCATCCCCGACCACCGACAGCCCCGACACGCTGACCCCGTCCCTGCGCGCCAGCATCGATCAGCTCTTCGCCGACCTGCCCGACCTGCAACAGATGACCACCGCCAAAGGCGTAGCTCAGGCCTTGAACGCCAGCGGCCTGTTCATGGAATCGCGCCTCTTGGCCGGGGAAAACCCGACGCTGGTGCCGGACCTCAAGGCCAACCTGCTGCGGGTCATCTCGCAGATCCTGCCGGGCCTGCCTGGCAACAGTTACGACGGCGCCGCGGCGGCCAACACCCTCGCCCGGGCAATGCCCAGTTTCGTTCGTAACGCCTTGGGTACGCTGGGGCTGGTGTCGGCGCCGAGCGTGCCGAGCAACTTCCCATTACCGTCGCGCACGCTCGGCAACCCCGAGAGCAAGGACGATCTGGAAACCCTGCTCAAACTCGCGGCGGGTGCTATCTCACGCCTGCAAAGCCACCAACTGGGCGGCCTGGAACAGACCCGCACCAACGCCGATGGCACCCAAGTGACCACCTGGCAACTGGAAATCCCCATGCGCAACGCCCACGATGTGGTGCCGTTGCAAGTCAAGCTGCAGCGCGAGGACGCCCCCGAGCATCAACAAAGCCCGGAAACCGCACCGCAGGAGGTCAAGGAGAAGGAAAAACTCTGGCGCGTCGAACTGGCCTTCGACTTGGAGCCGCTAGGCCCGTTGCAGGTCCAAGCGCAACTCATCGCCGGCAGCCTGTCCAGCCAGATGTGGGCACAACGCGAAGGGGCCGCCGAATTGATCTCCAGCGAACTGGACAACCTCCGCGCACGGCTGGTGTCCTGCGGCCTGAACGTGAAGGAACTGGCCTGCAATCGCGGCGTGCCCGCCCAAGGCGCGCGAACCGTGCTGGAACAACGCTGGATCGACGAGAACGCCTGATGAGCAAGCCCGAACAGAATCCGCGCCAAGCCATCGCCCTGAGCTACGACGGCCACCAGGCCCCGACCCTCACCGCCAAAGGCGACGACGCACTGGCCGAAGCCATCCTGGCCATCGCCCGCGAGTACAAAGTGCCGATTTATGAGAACGCCGAACTGGTGACCATGCTGGCGCGCATGGAGCTCGGGGACAGCATTCCGCAGGAGCTGTACCTGACCATCGCCGAAATCATCGCGTTTGCCTGGCGGCTGAAGGGGAAATTTCCAGAAGGGTTTGATCAGGATCCGCAGCCGGTTGAGCGGGATATTACGCCGCATTGAGCGTCGGCCTGCGCCCGTTAAGGATGAAGACACAAGCTTCTTGAGGTTACGAAAGTAGGGACGCGGTGAATCAGATTCAGATGTCGAGCCTGACACACCGCTTTCGCGGCCGTCGTAACCTCCGACTGCTCCTACAAGAGATCGGGGCGAAGGCTGGATAGGCGTTCACTTTTGATCTTGATCTTCTTACGCGATAGCGTCAGACGCCGCAGAACGCGACTTCGGTGCAGGGCCCTGCCAGGAGCAGGGGCTGAAGTGACCCGCTGTAAAAGCGGAACCTTAAGCAGCCGTCACCGAAGAACGGATAGACACGCGCCCCTCTCGAACAAAGACAGAGTCGCAAACCGTAAGGTCAGTTATTCCCGTGCAACTTGCTCATCAACTGCGCCTCAGCCTGGGTCAAGCCGCAGGACTGAGTCAGCTCATCGACACTGGCCCCCATGCTCACCAGGCGCGCCGCCTGAGCAAAGGACAATGTCGAAGGGTCACGCTGCTCCAGTGCCGTGATCTTGTCCGGCAAAGGCGCGACGATCGCACGCAACTCGTGCAGGTCATCACCCATCTTCACCGTTCCACCCTGGTAATTCTCGAGGCGACGGGCCAGTTCGCGGATGCGTTGATCACGCAGCGAGTCGGCTTCGAGCTGCTGCGTGGCCAAGGTGCGTAGGCGTTTGGTATGGGCCATGAACATCGCGACGCTCGCGACCCAGAGTACCGCCAGAAAAATGACTGCAACCTCAAGAATCAATCAGATGTTCTCCAGCTCGGACCACTCTTCCTCGGACATCATCTTGTCCAGTTCCACCAGGATCAGCAGCTCGCCGTTCTTGTTGCATACGCCCTGGATGAACTTGGCGGATTCGTCGTTGCCCACGTTCGGCGCGGTTTCGACTTCCGACTGACGCAGATAAACCACTTCTGCGACGCTGTCGACCAGGATCCCGACCACTTGCTTGTCGGCCTCGATGATCACGATACGCGTGTTGTCGCTGACTTCAACCGGTGGCAGACCAAAGCGCTGACGCGTGTCGATCACCGTGACCACGTTACCGCGCAGGTTGATGATGCCCAGCACGTAGCTTGGCGCTCCCGGCACTGGCGCAATCTCGGTATAGCGCAGCACTTCCTGAACCTGCATCACGTTGATGCCATACGTTTCGTTGTCCAGGCGGAAGGTGACCCATTGCAGGATCGGATCTTCGGAACCCTGTGCTGACGACTTCTTCATACCCCTAACCCCTTGCGTGTTGTGCTCTGCGAATGACGCCGTAACGCCACCCTGTGTTTATCTGATGATGCTTCTGGATACAGCTATTTTCGCGTTTGCATCTGCTTGACCGCGCCGCTGGCAATCAGCTCGGCCAGTTCGGAAACGTCCAGCAGCGCACACATGTGCTCGATCACCGTCCCGGCAAGCCAGGGACGTTGGCCGCGATGAGTGCGCCATTTGATTTCATTGGGCTCCAGGCGCAGCGAACGGCTGACCTGATGCACCGCCAGGCCCCACTCGTAGCCCTGAACCGAGATCACGTATTGCAAGCCCTGACGAAAATCGTCGCGGTAGCGGTCCGGCATGATCCAGCGCGCGGTGTCCAGCACCTTCAAGTTGCCGGCTTGGCTGGGCAGAATGCCGAGAAACCAGTCAGGCTGACCGAACAATGGCGTCAGGTCATGGCCCGCCAGCGGGTAGATCGAGCCCAGGCACACCAGCGGCACGGCCAGGGTCAGGCCTGCGACGTCGAACAACAGGCATTCGAATGGCTCGGCAGCCCAGTCCGGACGTTCGTCAGAAGTCGGGGGCGGCGTGGGCGTGCGCTGTGACGCCAGATGCACTTCGGCCACCGGCTCGATCAGCGTGACTTCAGGCGCTACCTCAACGGGCTCGATCACAGGCGGTACGACAACCGGTGGAGCAATGACAGGCGGCAGGATGACCGGTTTTTCCAGCACCTTGGCGACCACCGGCTCCGCAACCGGCCTGGCCTCAGGCACGAACGCCAGCGACACAGGCGCAGGTCGGCTTGTTACAGCGGCAGCAGGTACCGCCGCCGCCACCGCTTCGGCCACCGCCGAGCGCATGCGCGCGTCATGGGCCTGCTCTTCGAGCACGGCCGCTTGAAACTCATCGATGACAGGAACGGCCTCCAGCTCCTCCGTGGCGTCCTGAAGCAACGCGTCGAGATAGTTCTGCAGCGCCAGTTTTGGTCGTGATGCGATGTCCAGAGGGCGGTTCATACAGGAGCCCGAAAATAAGTGATGCGATTACCGCCTGATCCAGATATCGGCTGCACAGGCAGTCGACTTGAGCGCGCAGGCGCAAGGCTCATGAATAAACGATCAGCGGACACGTCAGGCCACCTGCCCTACGAGCTGCTCGGTGAGCATGTGTTTGAGCAACGCCCGGTAAGCCAGCACACCCCGGCTCTTGCCATCGAACTGCGACGGCGTGACACCCGCACGACTGGCATCGCGCAGGCGCGTGTCGACCGGAATGTAAGCTTTCCAGACGTGTTCCGCAAAGCTGTCGCGCAACAGTTTAAGGGTGCCCATCGAGGCCTGGGTGCGGCGGTCGAACAGGGTCGGCACGATGGTGTACGGCAGCGGCACTTTGCGTGAACGGTTGATCATGGTCAGGGTGTTGACCATGCGCTCCAGGCCCTTGACCGCCAGAAACTCGGTCTGCACCGGAATCGCCAACTGCTGGCTCGCGGCCAGAGCGTTGACCATCAACACGCCCAGCAGCGGCGGGCTGTCGATGATCGCGTAATCGAAATCCTGCCACAGCTGCGCCAGGCTCTTGGCGATCACCAGGCCCAAGCCGCTCTGCCCCGGCGTCTGCCGCTCAAGGGTAGCCAGTGCGGTGCTCGATGGCAGCAGGGAAATGCGTAGGTCGCTGGTGGGCAGCAGCAACTGGGCCGGCAGCCCTTGCGGCACCACGCCCTTGTTCAGGAACAGGTCGTAGCAGCTGTGCTCCAGTTCATCAGGATTGTGGCCGAAGTAGCTGGTCATCGAGCCGTGGGGGTCCAGGTCGACGACGACCACGCGCTTGCCCGCCTCAGCCAGCAAGCCGGCTAAAGCGATCGAGGTGGTGGTCTTGCCGACCCCGCCTTTCTGATTGGCGACTGCCCAGACTCTCATGTGTTCGTTTTCCCACCGATCAGGGTGTGCGCCTGATCGAGACCGTTAAGGGGCAGATGACGAAGATTTGACGCCTTGCGGCGGTTTGGCTGGAGGCGGTGCAGTTTGTGTGCCAGCACGGCGCAATGCCGCATCAGGTTTTGCACTGGCTGCCGTGCCCGAGCCGGTGAGGCTGCGACGCACGTCCAGATTGCGCGAAATTACCAGCACCACGCGACGGTTGCGCGCGCGACCATCAGCGGTGGCGTTGGAGGTCAGCGGCTGGAATTCGCCATAACCCACCGAGGCCATGCGCACCGGGTTGATTCCGTCCATGGCCAGCATGCGCACGATGCTCGATGCCCGCGCCGACGACAGTTCCCAGTTGCTCGGATACTGCGCGGAGTTGATCGGCTGGTCATCGGTGAAGCCCTCGACGTGAATCGGATTGTCGAACGGCTTGATGATTTTCGCTACCTTGTCGATCAGATCGAACGCCAGGTTGCTGGGCATGGCATCGCCGCTGCCGAACAGCAGGCTGGAGTTGAGTTCGATCTCGATCCACAGCTCGTTGCCGCGCACGGTCATCTGCTTGGAAGCGATCAAG
Source organism: Pseudomonas sp. GW821-FHT02A11 (assembly GCF_059421985.1). Lineage (NCBI taxonomy): Bacteria > Pseudomonadati > Pseudomonadota > Gammaproteobacteria > Pseudomonadales > Pseudomonadaceae > Pseudomonas > Pseudomonas sp. GW821-FHT02A11. Next base: position 1,767 of record NZ_JBWKWB010000019.1, on the reverse strand, counting down.
TCGCCAAAGGCTGTGTTGACGTCATCGGCGATGGATTTGAGCGGGTCCTGGGCGGCCTGCCCCAGCGCGGCGTCAGTCTGGTCGCTGTCCTGGACCAGTGGGTCGGCCGGGCGCACCGTCTGTGGCTTCTGCTCGCCGATGGGGATCGGCCGCACGCTGCGCTCGGCTTCGTTGAACACGCCGACCAGCGCCTCGGAAAGCACCTTGTATTTGCCTTCGTTGAGCGAAGAGATGGAGTACATGACCACGAAAAACGCGAACAGCAAGGTGATGAAGTCCGCGTAGGACACCAGCCAGCGTTCGTGATTTTCGTGCTCTTCGTGGTGGCGACGTCGACGGGCCATCAGTCCATCACTCCATGAAACCTTGCAGCTTCAGTTCGATGGAACGCGGGTTCTCGCCTTCGGCAATCGACAGCAAGCCTTCCAGGAGCATCTCGCGATAGCGGGACTGGCGCACGGCCACAGCCTTGAGCTTGTTGGCCACCGGCAACAGGATAAGGTTGGCCGACGCCACGCCGTAGATGGTCGCAACGAATGCCACGGCAATACCGCTGCCCAACTGGTTCGGGTCAGCCAGGTTGCCCATGACGTGAATCAGGCCCATCACCGCGCCGATGATGCCGATGGTCGGTGCGTAACCGCCCATGCTTTCAAAGACTTTGGCAGCCTGGATGTCGCGGCTTTCCTGGGTCAGGAAATCCACTTCGAGAATGCTGCGAATGGCCTCGGGCTCTGCGCCATCGACCAACAGTTGCAGGCCTTTGCGCGAGTAGGCGTCGGGCTCGGTGTCGGCCACGGTTTCAAGCCCCAGCAGGCCTTCCTTGCGTGCGGTGAGGCTCCAGGACACGACGCGGTCGATGCCGCCGGCCAGGTCGATGCGTGGCGGAAACAGAATCCAGATGAAGATCTGGATCGCCCGCTTGAACGCGCTCATGGGCGTCTGCAGCAGGCAGGCTGCAACGGTGCCGCCGACCACGATCAGCGCCGCCGGGCCGTTGAGCAACGCCCCTAGATGACCGCCTTCGAGGAAGTTGCCGCCGATGATGGCAACGAACGCGAGAATGATCCCTATCAGCGTCAAAACATCCATTACAGACACGCCTCGACCAGATGACGCCCGATATCGTCCAGGCTGTAAACGGCGTCGGCCAGGTCGGCTTTGACGATGGCCATGGGCATGCCGTAGATCACGCAACTGGCTTCGTCCTGCGCCCAGATGTGACTGCCGCCCTGCTTGAGCAAACGCGCGCCCTCGCGACCGTCGGCCCCCATGCCCGTGAGGACCACAGCCAGCACTTTGTCACCGTAGGATTTGGCTGCAGAGCCAAAGGTAATGTCGACGCATGGCTTGTAGTTCAGGCGTTCGTCGCCGGGCAGGATTTTCACCGCGCCACGACCGTCGACCATCATCTGCTTGCCGCCTGGGGCCAGCAGCGCCAGCCCCGGACGCAGGATGTCGCCGTCCTCGGCTTCCTTGACGCTGATCCGGCACAGCTTGTCCAGACGCTCGGCGAAGGCTTTGGTAAACGCGGCGGGCATGTGCTGAATGAGCACGATGGGTGCCGGAAAATTGGCTGGCAACTGAGTGAGTACCCGTTGCAGCGCCACGGGGCCGCCCGTCGAGGTGCCGATGGCGACCAGTTTGTAGGCCTTGCGCTTGGGCGCAGGCGAAGTCGGCGCATGAGCCGACGCAGCCGTGCGAGCTGGCGCAGGGGCTGGCGCGGGACGTGCCGCAGCGGCCGTCGGCGCCGGGCTACGCGAAGCG
>NZ_JBWKWB010000018.1:56377-117166 GCF_059421985.1 Pseudomonas sp. GW821-FHT02A11 | reverse complement strand
TGAGTGCGAGCGCGTGAATCAGTGGTTTAAACGGATTTAGGTTTGAGTTGCAAGGCGGTGTAGCTCGGACGCTTACGTTGAAAGGACAAGCGTTGCAGACATTGGTCAGTGGTATTCGTTACGACGCGCACAATCGGATCGAATCGCAAGCCGCTGGCAACGGCGTGATCACTTCGCAGACGTTCGATGTGGTGGATGGCCGATTGCGCAATCTGCGTGCCGATAATGGGCGGCTGCAAAACCTCTCCTACGCCTACGACCCGGCGGGTAATGTGCTGAGCATCGAAGACAAGGCTCAACCCACGCGCTTTTTTGCCAATCAGCAGATCGAACCGCTGCGCACGTTTACTTACGACACTCTGTACCAATTGGTTGAAGCGACGGGGTATGAATCGACAAGTCGTATTCGAGGTCCGTCTGACGTTCAATCGTTCTCCACCGCCGATGAACTGGGCAATTACATCCAGCGTTATGAGTACGACGCGGGGGGCAATCTGCAGAAACTTATCCACAATGGTGCGCAGAATCACACGCGCTCATTTGGCACAGCGCGGTACAGCAATCGCACGTTGCTGCAAACCGGCGATCAGCCTCCCACTGATGAGCAAATCGCGGCCGGGTTTGATCTGAACGGCAACCTGCGCGAGTTGCAACCGGGGCAAAGCTTGAGCTGGGATATGCGCAATCAACTGAGCCAGGTCATGCCGGTGCAGCGCGATTCCGGTCTGAGCGACAGTGAGATCTATGGTTATGACGCCGCTGGAATGCGCGTGCGCAAGGTGCGAATGGCACAGGCCAAAGTAGCGGTTCATCTGAGCGAGGTGCGCTATCTGCCTGGTCTGGAAATCCGTACAAACAGTGCGACGGGGGAAGTGCTTCATGTGATGACGCCGGCAGTCGGGCACGGCGCTGTGCGAGTGTTGCATTGGTTGGCTGGAAAACCTGCTGTTCTGAAAAACGACCAGATCCGCTACAGCCTCACTGACCCTTTGGGTTCCACCACTCTCGAGCTGGACGCCGATGCGCAACTGATCAGTCAAGAGGTGTATTACCCGTTTGGCGAAACGGCGTGGTTTGCGGCGCGCAGTGAGGTTGAGGCGGGGTACAAGACGGTTCGGTATTCAGGCAAGGAGCGGGATGCGACGGGGTTGTATTACTACGGCTTGAGGTATTACGCGCCGTGGTTGATGCGGTGGATCAGTTCTGATCCGAAGGGAAATGTGGATGGGTTGAATCGGTTTGCGTTTGTGCTTGGTAGTCCGATCAATGGCTATGATTTAGATGGTGGACAGCGTAAAGATATCCTTTTTGGCCCCTTGGACCGAATCGAGCAAGTTGCCGAGAGGGATTATGGGGCCCGACCGCGTTATCGAGGTATCGAACAGATGGAAAGCGAGGGAGAGAAAAGTTTAATTGAAGATATTGATTTTAGTCTCTCAGCAGCCAGTGATCTCATAAATGGAGAGTTTATGCGGCTGTTTTTAGGAGAGACAAGAAATTTGAGAATGTTTCTGGGGGTCGAAGGGCAAGATTTAACAGAAAGTGAAGAGTTGATAGTAAATAACATGGCTCGGACGCTATCTGCAGGCTATCGGGCTCTATTAATACAGCTTAAACGCTATCAAGCTGGTGGCGATCTTCGGAATAATATTACCTTTTTGAAATTTGGTGCTGGTGGGAATGAAGCGGCAAAGGCTTTTGTTGTCCGGGGGGATGAAAAGCAGCGGATCTTCTTGACGGAAACGGTGAATAAGATTGATGGTTTAGAGCTTGCTGCAACGTTAGTGCACGAGTTGTCACATGCGGTATTGGGTACAATGGACTTCTTTTATTTTTATGTAGCGGATAAAACAGCTAAAAGTAGAGAGGCGTATGAAATTTCGTTAGGCGAGGATACGCGCAAGCGTCATCAGTTTGTTGTGCAGAAAAGGAGGGAGTATAAAGCTTCAGAAAATGCTGAACTGCCCTTCGAGGGTTGGCTGTTGAAAAATGCTGACGTATGGGGAATGTATTTGTTGAGTGCAGAACTCAGTCATGATCAATTCGATAAACATCATAGCCATTGGATGAATAAACAGAATCGCCGATCGACCGCCCCAAGTGCAGGGCATTGAGTGGATATGCCTTCATAACAGTTGACTACTACAGCCCTTCTGACTTTCCAGACATCTACGGCTGACTGTGTGAAAAAGCCCCCACCCCACCCCCTGCGGATGGGGAATACGCAGGGGGCGGGCGGGGGCGCTACAACGGTGGCCAGTCGCTGTCTCAGCGAGCGATGGTCTGGGTTCTCACGCCGGCTTCGATGCCGGGGGTCGAGCGACCGTAGACGTCTTCGAAGCGCTCGATGTCGTCTTCGCCCAGGTAGCTGCCCGACTGCACTTCGATGATTTCCAGCGGGATCTTGCCTGGGTTGCGCAGGCGGTGAACCGAGGCGATCGGGATGTAGGTCGACTGGTTTTCGGTCAGCAGGAACACGTTTTCGTCACAGGTGACCTGAGCGGTACCCGATACGACAATCCAGTGTTCGGCGCGGTGGTGGTGCATTTGCAGCGAGAGGCTGGCGCCCGGTTTGACCGAGATGCGCTTGACCTGGAAGCGGCCGCCCATGTCCACGGAGTCGTAGGAGCCCCATGGGCGGTAGACTTCCAGGTGGTTCTGGGTTTCGCTGCGGCCCTGCTCGTTGAGGGTGTTGACCATCTGCTTGACGCCCTGAACCTTGTCCTTGTGGGCGATCATCATGGCGTCCTTGGTTTCGACGACCACGATGTTGTCCAGACCGATCACGGTGACCAGTTTGCCGTTGCCTTGAATCATGCAGTTGCGGCTGTCCTGGATGACTACGTCGCCTTTGGTGACGTTGCCGTTGTCGTCCTTCTCGTTCACGTCCCACAGCGACGACCAGCAGCCGACATCGCTCCAGCCTGCGTCCAGTGGCACCACGCAGGCACGCTGGGTTTTTTCCATGACGGCGTAGTCGATGGAGTTGTCCGGGCAGCAAGCGAAGCTGGCCTGGTCGAGTTCGATGTTGTCGCCGTCGTGCTTGCTGCGCTCAAGGGTCAGCAGGCAGTTGTCGTAGATGTCCGGATCGTGCTTTTTCAGCTCTTCCAGATAACGGCTGGCGCGGAACAGGAACATGCCGCTGTTCCAGAAATATCCACCGGCTTCGACGAATTCCTGAGCGCGTTGCTCGTCCGGTTTTTCAACGAACTGGGCGACGCGGCTCACGCCTTCCGGCAGCAGGGCATCGGCGGTGGATTTGATGTAGCCGTAGCCGGTTTCAGGCTTGGTGGCCGGCACGCCAAACAGGACCATTTCGCCACGCTCGGCCGCCACGGTGGCCAGGGCCAAGGCGCGTTGCAGGGATTTCTGGTCGTCGATGACGTGGTCGGCCGGCAGCACCAGCATCAGCTCGTCACGGCCTTCGTTGGCCAGCATCATCGCGGTGATGGCGACGGCGGGGGCGGTGTTACGACCAAACGGTTCCATGATGATCGCCTGGGTGTCCAGGCCCAGACCGTCGAGTTGCTCGCCGACGATAAAGCGATGCTCCTTGTTACACACCACGATCGGGTGCTGCATGCCCTCGAACTGCAGGCGCTTGAGGGTCTGCTGGAAGAGGGTGTGTTCGCCGGTCAGTGCCAGGAACTGTTTTGGAAACTGTTTACGCGAAAGAGGCCAGAGTCGGGAACCGCTGCCACCTGACAAGATCACTGGAATCATTTTGTTTCTCCAAAATTTCGATAGCGTTTGTTTGGGCTATACGTCGGTTATGTCTGTCGTTTCGGGTGTTTCTAGTTGTTCGTGGAGCTGTAGGAGCGCGCTTGCCCGCGATTGCGTCGGTATGGCCGATACAAATGCGCCGTCTGACACATCGCATTCGCGGGCAAGCGCGCTCCTACGTAAATCCTCCGGATTTACTGAGTCGACGTCGGGCGCTTGACCCACACTGGCGACAGGTTGCTGCCGTTGCCGGTGACGTACAGCACCGCTGCTTCACCGCGCTCAAGCGCGACCGGCTTCAAGTCGCTGACTTTCTTGTCGCCATCGAACAGCGCGAAGCTGACCTTGACCGGGTTGATCTCACGCTCGCCGGTGCCTTTGGCTTTCACCGAATCCACGACCGCGGTCTTGCCGTCGGCGGTTTTCAGGGTCAGCGCCTTGTCGCTCAGGTTCTGCACGCGCACCAGGGACTTTTGCTTGTTCTTGAACGGTGGCTCTTCCACCAGCTGTGGCGCGCCTGAGGTGTTGTTGACGATGGTGTAGTAGTGATCGCTCGCCAGTTTCACCGGCAGGGTGTTGCTGCCGATTTTGGCGCTGTAGTCACCCTGAGGCATGAAGCTGAAGTCACTGCTGGCCAGCGGGCCGATTTCGTTGAGGCTGGTGTTGCCCACGCTTGCACTGATTTCGGCGTTGCTGGCGTTGTAGACACGCACGAAGGTCGAGCCTTTCGGTGCGGTCGGGCCATACAGGGCGGCGTCGCCACCGGCGAAGGCCGAAAGGGAGACGAAGCCAAGACTGGCGGCCAGGACACAGGTTTTCAGCAGACCGGTTTTGGTCGAACGAGTAGGCATGCGAGTTGGGTTCTGCAAGGTCATGTGAGTAGTCCTCTCAGTTTTGCGCCTGATTAGGCGACTCGGATTGATTGGCGTTCTGAGCCAGATTTTGTTGTGGGTCACGAGCCTTTTTGAGTTCGGCGATCCACTGCGGATCGAACTCGGTCAGGTCGTTGTGAGCCGGCAGGTAGCGCTCCGGGAACTCCCAGATCAGCACCTGCGGCGGGTTGCTCTTGAAGGCGTCGGTCTGCAGATACTTGAGCATCGGCAGGATCGGGCCGTGGCCGTCTTCGGCGTAATTCACCACGTCGCTGTGCAGGGCCTGTTTCAGGGCGCCGGCGAAGTTCCAGTTGGGGTTGGCGCTGTAGCTGGTGCCCACCAGACCGACGGCGACCGAGTTGTCTGCGAACAGCGCGTCGCCACCGTCACCTTCGGTTTGCGCAGGGTTGGTGCTGCGTTGTTGCAGGTCATCCGGCTTGGGCAGCAGGTTGCTGAACAGCGGGTCCAGCGGCAGGAAGTTGGTCAGGTCGCCCTTGTACGGCTCGCTGGACTTGGCTTCGGTGACGAAGGTCTGCGGGTCGCCACTGAGCGGGGTCTGTTTGGAGATCGCCTCACCCAGTTGCTGTGCCACCACTTCGGCGCCCATCGGCGTCCAGTGGGTGTCGGTGCGCAGGAAGACCTGGCCCTTGTCCTTGGCGCTTTGCAGCGGCGCCAGCAAGTCAGGGGCGAGGATGCCGGCCTGATTCACTTGAGCGTGGAACTGCTGGTACAGATCGGTGTGCAGCGCCGAAGGCTTGGTGTCACCGATGTGCTCCGGGTACAGACGGGTCTTGGCCGGCACGATGGCCAAGACCAGCTGCGTGCCCTGTTTTTTCAGGGTGTCACGCACGCCCTGGATGATGGCCAGGTTGTCGGCTTCGTTCTGCTCGCCGTTGACCACCGCGTCGAATTCCTCGTCGGTGTACAGCCACTGGTCCTTGCCCAGGATCACGCCCGGACGACCTTCGTTGAACACCTTGTAGTCCAGCGCGGCCCAGAGGTTGGTGCCCAGCCGCTTGATCGGGAACTGATCGTCGTAGTGAGTCTCGACGGCCTTGGTCCAGTGACCATTGAGCACTGTGGTTTCCTTGGACGTCGAGAAGCCGATGAAGCTGCGCAGCGACCACAGACCCAGCGCCAGCAAGATGGCCAGGAACAGAAAGATGTAGATGAAACGCAATGAGCGGTTCATGTCAGGCGCCTCAGAACTGGAAGTACAGGAACGGCGAGAAGCTGGCCGCCGAGAGTTTGAGAATTGAGGCCACGAACATCAGCAGGATCAGGGCGCGCATGACGTAGCGCGACCAGTCGGCGGTCCAGTACGCAGGCTGAACCTGTGCATCGGTGCCGACGATGTAACCCGGTTGATGAATGCTGCCCGGCACGTCGCCCGGTACGGCCTTGATCAGGCCTGGCACAGCCGAAGCAGGGCCATCGGCTTGAACGGGGGCATCACCTTTTGGTTTCTCAGGGGCGCGGTTACGGTAGAAATCGCGCAGGCCGAAGAACGCCAAGGTGATATACGCCACGATCAGGGTCGCCACTTGCAGACCGGTGAGGCTGGCGCGGTTCAGATCCGACAGCTGCCACTCGCCGAAGCTGAACATCGCGCCGTACATGCGGGCGGCAACGTGCAGGTTCTCGGCGCGGAAGATCACCCATCCCATCACCACCAGCAGGAAGGTGAAGGCCCAGCGCACGACGTTGAACGTCTTGGGCGCCGTGTTGATGCCCAGCGCTTTTTCGATCGCCAGCCACACACCGTGCCAGGCACCCCAGACGATGTAGGTGATGTTGGCGCCGTGCCACAGGCCGCCCAGCAGCATGGTCAGGAACAGGTTGCGGTAGGTCGCGACCTTGCCGCCACGGTTGCCGCCCAGGGTGATGTACAGGTAGTCACGCAGCCAGGTGGAGAGGCTGATGTGCCAGCGACGCCAGAACTCGGTGATCGACTGGCTGACATAAGGCTGCTTGAAGTTTTCCATGAAGCGGAAACCCATCATCAGGCCCAGGCCGATGGCCATGTCGCTGTACCCGGAGAAGTCGAAATACAGTTGCGCGGTGTACGCCAGCGCGCCGAGCCAGGCGTCACCCGTGGTCGGGTTTTGCAGGGCAAAACAATGATCGGCGACGACGGCCAGGGTGTCGGCGATGAAGACCTTCTTGATGAAGCCCTGCATGAACCGCGTGCAGCCTTCGCTGAATTTGTCCAGGGTGTGGGTGCGGTTGTTGAACTGATCCACCAGGTCGCGGAAACGCAGTACGGGGCCGGCGATCAGGTGCGGGAAGATCGCCACGAATGCTGCGAAGTCGATCAGGTTGCGCGTCGCCGGTGTGTCGCCACGGTAGACGTCGATGATGTAGCTGATCGATTCGAAGATGTAGAACGAGATCCCGATCGGCAACAGCACGTGGGTCAGGATGAACGGCTCAAGACCGAACGAGGTCATGATCGCGTTGAGGCTGTCCACGCCGAAGTTGGCGTACTTGAAGTAGCCAAGGATGCACAGGTCGACCGCGACACCCAGCAGCAGCCAGCGTTGCGCGGGTTTGGTCCTGACCCCGGCTGCACCTACACGCAGGCCGATCCAGTAGTTCCACAGCGTCACCGCAGCGAACAGGGCCAGGAAGTCCACACGCCACCAGGCGTAGAACACGTAGCTGGCCACCAGCAGCAACAGGTTGCGGTAGCGGTTTCCGCTCACGTAGTACAAGCCGAGAAACACCGGCAAGAACAGGAACAGGAACACGTTGGATGAGAAAACCATCCTTATCTCTCCGTTTGTCCAGCATCAAGGGCCAAAGCCCCCCCAAACCCCCCATGAGAAATCGGAGGGGTAAAACATTTCCAACTCACCACGCGGTATCAACCTGTGGGAGCGAATCCTGTGGGAGCGAATTCATTCGCGAAACGGTGGCTGAATCGCCAACCGTCACAGGTCAGTTCTGAGTTGTCAGGACCGGCCTCTTGCGGATGAATCCGCTCCCACAGGTTTTGCGTCAACCGGTCAGTCCGGCGTGTACATCCGCTGCTACGAACCGCCTTTCTCACCTTTCTCATGGCTCGGGTCATAGGTGCGGGTCATGTCCCCGCCCAGGCGGAAGTTCTTGAACGGCTGCATCTTGTGCTTCTGTTCCAGCACGTCCGGGCCGCAGTCGTAGAGCGAGCAGTAGGGTTCCAGCCAAGCGAATTTCATGTCGGTTTTCAGGTCCGTCATGTCTTGCTTCACGCCGTCCTTCGCCTGGAATTCGTCACCCGAATCCTTCACCCCGGCCAGTACCCGGTCACCCAGGCGTTTCAGCGCTCCGTTGTTTTCAGGACGCAGATCGACGCCGTTGGCCTGAGCGAAACTGGCGATCATTGCCAGTGGCGGCAGGGCGTAGTTGTGGTACGCCAGCGCGCGCTGTTTGCGCTTGAGCTCGTTAGGCAGGAAGCCCTGTTGGTCGATCTGATTGGCCGCGACCTTGAACTCCTTCACCGACCAGTCGAACAGGTCTTTGCGGTTGGTCGCCACGGCGGTGGACATCACCGACCAGGCAGCCCAGTAGGAGTGGTTGTTGATCTTGTCCAGCGGCAGATTGCTCCAGTCGCTGACCACCTGATCGGCGAGCTTGCTGAACCAGGCCTCGATCACTTGCGCGTCCTGACCACGGGTAGCCAACGGATGCGACTCGGAGAACTTCAGGCGCAGGTAAGACGAGGACATGCTGCCCAGCGCCCACTTACGCATCGACTTGCCGGTGTGGTTGAAGTCCTTGGACTCCAGCGCATCGGCCTTGGCCCAGGTGGTGAGCATGCCCAGCGCGCAGTCGAGCTGCTCGGGCCGGCCATCACGCATGTATTGCATCACCACTTTGCTGGTGTTGCGTTCCATCGTGGTGATGTCCTTGGTGGTGTCGCGGAAGGCTTGCTCCGACGCGACGTTCAGCGTCGCGCGAGCCTTGTCCGAGCCTTCGTACTTGCTGCGGAACTGCAGCGAGCCGGTGTAGGGCTGCGGAGTCGCGTCACAAGTGAACTTGTTTTCGCCGCTTTTGAATTTTTCCACACCCTCGTAATAGCCTTGCGGCGGCACGAGGGTCGAGGCGGCACTGGCGCTGGTGGCGAATGCCGAAGCAGACAGCACGGCCAGCGACAGAAGGGTGGGGAGCATCAGTTTTGGAGTGTGCATAAGAGCCTCATAACCCGGCTTGCGCGGTTTGATGCGCGACATTCGGGAACACGTTGCGTTTGCATACTTTCGCTTCGACTTCCTGCGGTGCAGCGCCCGCTTCAGGACCCTGCACTTCCAATGCGAGCAATTGCTGGTCAGCCCAGTCCTTGTCATCGCGCAGTTCGAAGGAGAAGCGCCCGTCGGTTTCGGATGTTTCAGGTTTTTCGATCTTCAGGTCTTCGTGGCGGCCGTTCATGTACCACAGGCGCGCCTGAAGGGTTTTCACCGAGGTGTCGGCGAACTTGATGTCGATCTGATTGCTGCCGTTGCGCACATCCTTGATGCCGTTTTTGCCGTTGACCAACAGCTCGTTGGTGCCCGGCTTGAGGGAGGTTTTGGTGGTCATCAGCGCCGGTTTGCCTTCGCAGCCGTTATCCAGCAGCGACATCATCTGGCGATAGATGGTCTCTTGGTCCAGGCGGTACAGCGGCGAGAATTCCCAGATGAGAATCTTCGGCGGATGTTTCTGGAAGTCGTCGCTGCCCAGGTACTGCAGCATCGAGCCTTCAAGGCCGCCGCCAGGGAAGGCGACGTTCAACACATCCGCACCGATGTATTCCTGCAGAAAACCGGCAAAGTTGTAGTTCTTGCCGCTGTGACTGGTACCGACCAGGGTGATTTCCGGGTTACCGGAATCGCCGAACAGGTCGCCGTCGGCCGCTTCGCCTTTAGGTTCGGTCTCGAACTGATCCATGTACTGGATGGCGTAGCTGGTGCCGCACAATTGACCGGCCATATTGTGCAGAGTGCCCTTCTTGCCCATGCGACCTGACAGATGGGTCTCGAATTCGCGCTTTGGAATGTCCTTGAAGGCGGCCATCTTGTGCACAGAGTCAGCGACGATTTTCGCTGTACGCTGAGCGCCGTACGGGGTCCAGTGCTGGTCACCGCGGAAGTAGAAATCATGGGCCTGCTGCTCGTTGGTCAACGGCGACAGATCCGGCACGGTGTAGCCCATTTTCGCGAAGCGCCCCAGCATGGCCTGGTAGTTGCGCAGTGCCGTGTTGTAGTCGAATTTGTCGCGTTCGGCCGGGAACAGCTTGTTGCGATCGACCAGCCCGCGAGTCGGCTGATACACCACCACCAGCTCCACGCCCTTGCTCTTGAAGGCGTCGTGCAGCTGTTGCATGCGGCGGTAGCCTTCAGGCGTGGTGTCGAATTCGGTGCGCAGGTCTTCGCGGGTCCGGAACAGCCAGTCGCCCTGGGCCTGCACCAGCGTGGTGAAGTTCTGCTGGTAGCGGGTGACGTAATTTTTTTCGTCGTGCGCTTCCGGGCACAGGCTGCAGCAAGGCTCGGCGGTGAAGTTCGGCGCTGCGGCATCGGCTGCCGATGCTGCGTTGCTGGCCGCGAACAGGGCCGCTGTGAGGCCCGACAGCGTCAGCAATTTGATCAAGTGTGCGTGCATAGAAATGGCTTCCTCAGTCCCGGAGTTGTTTCTGGCTTTCGACCGGGTCGATCAACACGGCTTTTTGCTGGCGCACCAGCAGATCGAGGATTTCGTCCTGACGATCGCCGAGCACGCCGTTGAAGCTGATCCCGCTGCTCTTGGTCGGCGCAAGCATCGACACCTTGTACAGCTCGACACTCAGGGGCGAGTCGATGGACAGAGGGCCTGAGCCGTTGGAGGTCAGTTCACCGCCGACCATGATCAGCGACACTTCGGCGTCGAACGGATCGAGCTTGATGTCGCGGTCGGTGTCGGACAGGTCTTTGATGTGGCCGTAGACGCCCATCAGGCCGTTGCCGATGGCCAGGTTCTCGTACAGCTTGATGTTGGTGCTGTTGCGAACCCGGATGCCGTGACGTTTGTTTGCGAACACACGGTTGCCCCACAGCAGGTTGTCGGCGCTTTCGTACAACGTGATGCCGTCGGTGTGGTTGCGATAAATCTGGTTGTAGGCCACCAGGTTGTTCACGCTGTTACGGTCCAGGACGATGCCGGACAGATGGTTCTCGTAGCTCTTGTTGTTGATGATGAAGCTGTCGTTCACCTCACGGGAGATGATGATCCCGTGCTTCTTCTTGGTCCCGTACACCGTGTTCTCGGCAATGATCAGACCGTGGGAACGGTCATGGGGGTCGATGCCGTAGATGATGTTGTCGTGGTAGGTGTTGCCCTTGACCACGAAGTCGCGGGTCTCATAGCAGTAGTAGCCGTACCACATGTCCGAGAACTCGGAATTGACGATCCAGCCGGTCGGGTCCGGGCGGTTCATCTGCGCTTTCATGTTGGGCGTGTACTGGGAAATACTCACCCCGTACGACTTGCTGTTGTTGTAGCCCAGGCTTGCGACCTTGGTATTGAACATGTAGGTCTGGCTGCCGCCCCAGGACAGCAGGAACGGACGAAACTCCTTCGGCGCCTTGAAGGTCGACGGGCCGTTGGCCTTCTCGCTCCAGCCGGTCAGTTTGGTGTCCTGCATGAACAACTGGTTGTCGTTGACCAAAAACGCGCCGGCTTCCTGGGACAGGCGCAGCTCGGTGGTTTTCTTGTCGACTTCGAAGATGCCTTTCTTGCCGACCACGATCGGCAGACGCGCCAGGAACACACCCGGCGAGGTTTCGCTCAGGTACTGTTTGGGCACCTTCTTCGCCAGATCCTGAAGGTTCATGTAGCCGTCGTCGACGAAGATCGCTTGCGGAATGCCGTGTTGACGGGCAACCCATTCGGCCATCTTATTGTCGCCGCCGATGAACTCCTTCAGCGCGTCTTCCTGCATCATGCGGCGGATCGAAACCTTGCCCGGTTTGCTGCGCACGATCTTCTTCTGCATGGCCTGTTGGGTGTAGCCCGAAAGGTCCGGCAGCTTGGGTTTGTCCATCATCAACGGGCCCGCGTCGGGGCTGGTAATGCTGTAGGTCTTGGCCTCGTGCAGGTCTTTGACCGTGCCCGGATCGGCTGGCTGCTGAGCGGCAGCCGGTGCCGGCTTGGCCACCGGCGTATTGGCCATGGCCGACACGCCGGACAGCATCAGGACGCCGCCCAGTACCGCACTTCTCAGTGCGGCGCTTTCCAGCAGGGCATAGGGCCAGGCCCGTGACCGCAAACTGTTTGCTTGGCTGTTCATCTCATCGCACTCCTATCGCGGCTTGCATCAGAAGCGCCAGATGACGTCGACGATGGCGCGGTGCATGTAGTTGTCCACACCGCTGCCATACGCATCGCCGGGTTTGAACACGCCCGCGCGCAGGCGAATCAGCGCCGACGGCTCGTCGAAGGACTGGCTGACCGAGGTCGGCAGCAGGCCTTGCTTGAAGTACTTGGTGACCACCAGATCCATCTCCTGACCCAGGTCCTTGTTGCCGTCTTCCATTGGCAAGGACGTGAAGGTCGAGACGCCATCGGCATCGACACTCTCGCTGGCCGGGTTGACGCCTGCGCCACCGATGCCCGCATGGCCATCGACGCGGCGGAACTTGTGGTAGATCAGCGAGGCGTCGTAGTCCTCTTGCATCTGCCAGGAGGCGAACAGCGAGCCGGATTCCACGTTGGCCATTTCGCCCTGGAAAGCTTCACCGAAGCGGTGCACGCGCGAGCGGGTGCCGGTCCAGTTCGAGCGGTTGCTCTCCAGGCCGTTCTGTTCGTAGTTCTTGCTGGCGCGCGAGTAAGCGCCGCCGACCTGCCACTGCGGATCCAGACGCAAACGCAGGCCCAGGTCAGTCGCCCAGCCGCTCACATGGCTGCTGTCTTTCTGACCGGCCAGGTACTGGTCAGTGGTGGCGTCGTAGGTCGAACCGATCTGATCGCGGTTACCGGTCAGCCAGGTCAGGCTGCCCCAGTAGTTGACGGTGTTCAGGTTGCGATAGTTGTAGGCATCGCTGTTGGCCTGAAGGCCCAGCCAGGTCAGGTCGCCGCGGCTGGTCTTGTCCAGATCGTCGATGGCTTCGCCCTGATGCTTGAGGCTGCCGTCGTCGTGGCTGTGATGCGCCCGAATGCCGGCCCACTGGCCTGGCATCCACTGGTACTCCACATCGCCGAACAGGTGCTGGCGATTCTTGTCCTGGGCCGACAGCTCGGTGAGGTCGGTGCGGTATTCGCTGAAGCGCTGGGCGGCGCCGACTTCGGCCTTGAGCAGGGTGGTGTCGAAGGTCCAGTTCAGGGCTTCGATGTTGGTGTCGTGCCACTGGCCGTCGTCGTTGCGCAGGCGCTGGCGACCCAGTTTCAGGATCTCGCCAGGGTAGGGCGTGAAGCCGCTGTAGCCGATCCAGAACTCGCGCAGGGCAGCGTAGCTGTCGTCCACTTCGCGGCTGCTGGAGGTCTTGCGAGCGCGCTGGCTGCTTTGACCGTTGGCATCGGTGACCTGCTGATCCAGCGGGTCGGTCTGGATGGTGTCAGTGGCGGTCACCACCTGACCCATCGCGTAGCCGCTCCAGTCGCCCCATTGGCCATAAGCCCATGGGCGCAGGTCCAGACCGACACCGTTGACGTCGCCACCGCCGCGGGTGCCCAGGTCACGGTCATCTTCCATCTGGCCGGTGGCTTTGACTTCGATGCCGAAATTCTTGGTGTCGGTCAAGGCAGCCAATGTCGGCGTGGCCCAGATCAGGGTGAAGCCCAGACCGAGCCCGGCCGCCATCAGAGGGTTCAATTTAAGCTTCATAGAGGTGCGTCCTCGCCGTCTTTTTCTTCTTGCAGGCTCTGTAAGGCCAGCGCGTTCTGCGCTGTGGTGCCACGGACCTGCTGTTCACGTTGGAGAAGACTCTGTGCCTGGGCACGTTTCTCAGGGGGCAGTTGATCGTTCAGTTGCTGCATCAGGTCGGCGGCCTGCGGCGTGCCCTGGGCCTGCGCAAGCTGGCCGAAGACCCAGGCGTTGACCGGATCAGGCTTGATGCCCTTGCCTTGCGAGAACAGCTGCGCGAGGGCGAAGTCGGCGCTGTTCTGGCCCCCGCGAGCGGACGTCAGCAGTTCGTTGACGGCACGTTGCGGATCGGGATTGCCGAGGTAGCCACGGCGGTACAGCTGGCCCAGGTAGTAATGCGCGGAGATCTGCGTCGGCGCGGCCTTGCTCAGGTGCTCCTCGGCTTTTTTCGCATCCGGCAGCACCAGCTTGCCTTCGTAGTAGAGCTTGCCCAGCAGCAGCTCGGCGCGGGGTTGGTCCGCCGCACGGCCGTTGTCCAGGTACTCCATCATCTTGTTCACGTCGCCCAGTTCGGGGTAGTCGTACAGCAGCTGCGCCAGGCTCACCCACGAAGCCGGATAGCCCGGAGCGACCTTTTCCAGCAGTTGCTGAGCGGTCTTCTCGTCGGGCTTGCCGAGGGTCGAATCGGCCAGCACACGGGCGACGGTGTCGACGCGCATGGCCGGAATGCTGCCACTCGAATAACCGCTTTCCATCTGTTTGATCAAGGCGGCCTGTTTGTCGGCTTCGCCGCGTTTCTGATAGACCGTGGCCAGTTCCATGTAGCAAACGTCGCTGGTGCGCAGCGCCTGTTTGCAGATGGTTTCGACTTCCGCCAGATGCTGGTCGTAGGTGCCCTGGGTGCGATACAGCACAACCTGAGCCAGACCCGCTTCCGGATAACCCTGAGCGCGCCATTCGTTGATCTTCTGCTGCGCATTCACGTTGGGGAACGTGTGCGGGTATTGCAGGTAGAGCATCGCCAGCGGAATCAGGGTGCCGGATTCACCATTGGCGAAGGCTTTCTTCAACAGCCCCTCGGCTTCGCGCTGCTCGGCCTCGGTGGAGTTGGGCTTGACCGCCAGCAGCTTGCCCAGACGCGATTGCGCCCGTGGCGAGGTGTCGGCTGCCGCGCGATAGGTCGCCTCGGCCTGTTTGATCTGCTCGGGGTCGCGGGTGCCGACCTGAATATCTGCAAGACCCACCTGCGCTTCGGCGTAACCCATGTCGGCCAACTGGCGATAGTTCTGCTCGGCGAGGTTGGTGTCGCCGCGTTGCAGAGCTTCATTAGCCAGGCGCTGGTCAGGCAGATTGAGGCCGCAACCGCCTAGGGTGAGGGCGATGGCCAGACTCAATACCGCCGGGGCGGACACGCTTCGTAGAGGGCCGGTCATGATCAGAGGCCTGCAGCAGTGGCTTTGTCGATCAGCCAGTTCAGCGACGGACCGCGATCACTGACCACTTCCACCGGCAGGCCTGCCAGGCTGCTGCTCAGGGATTCATCAGGCTGGATCTGCACACGAATATCGGACGACAGGTCAGCCGGGCTCAGGGCCGTGGAGCTGACGATCTTGCCGCTGTGCGTGCCTTCCTGGCCTGCGACCTGGAAGTTGACGCGCGCGCCTGGCTGCACGTCGGCGAACTGGCGATAGGTGAAGCGAGCGTCGATGTTGGCAGGCACGTTGCGCGGCACCATCTGGAAGATCACGTCGCCCTTGGCGGCGTACTGACCGTTGGCAACCAGTTGCTTGCCGATCACGCAGTCGCATGGGCTGGTGAGGGTGCCGGCCAGCTGGCGACCGAACAGCTCTTCGATCTTCGCTGGCTGCATTTCATCCGGGTCCAGGTTGCCCTTGAGCACGTCGAGCATGCTGGTGTTGAACGATGCCAGCGGCGCGCCTTTGGCCACGTCACCGTTGGGTGCGACCAGGCTGGTGACGGTGCCGTCGCGCGGCATGGTCACGTCCATGGTCGGCACACTGACCAGGCCCGACGTGGAGTGGCTGACGAAGTACATGCCGTAGACCGACTTGGCCACAAAGCCGAACGCAACCAAGCCCACCACGAAGATACCGGCGCTGAAGGTCACTGCACGCAGACGACCGAAGGCGCTCAGGCCGCTGCCGCTGTCCTTGACCTTGCGCGCCTTGGTGAAGTTGTCGCGCTGCAGGGTGGCCAGCACTTCACCCATGCTGACGATCTCGCCGGACAGGTGGGAAGTGATCAGGTGGCGCAGGGTTGCGATGTCCTGGGCTTCCAGGTGTTGGAACTGGCACCCGACGCGGCCGCTTGCCGAATCGTAGGCACGAACCAGCAGTTCGACGTCCATGGCCAGGCCCAGGTTGTCGATCAGGAACTGCATGCGCCCCTTGAGCACCTGGCCGATCTGCGGCACCAGGTTGGCGGGCGCGATGTAGCTCAGGCCGCCAGCCGACAGGTCTTCGATACGCACCAGCGGAGCATTCGGCTGGCCATTGAGCAGGCGCAGCTTGGCTGGAATTTTGATCCGGGCGTGCTGACGCTGAGCTTCGGATTCATGGACGACGTTTGCATTCACGGCTGTGTTCATGGCGGTAATTCCTGATTAATCGAGTTGATCCATTGCGGTCTTCAGACCATTGTCAGCAGCACGGCAACGAAGATGCTGCCCGCCGAGAAAGTCATGGTTCGAGACGACCAGGTGTTGAACCAACCCTGGAAGCTGGCCATGTCACGGCTCAGTTTTGTGTCCTGTCGGGTCCAGGACTGACGGTCGAGGCGGAAGAAGACGTAGATCTTCATCAGCGCGCCGACGATCTGGTTGTAATAAAGAATCACGGGGTAAGCGGGGCCGATGGCGTGCCCGGAGCACGACAGCAGCAGCGTCAGGATCAGGCGGGTAATGCCGATCCACAGCAGGTACGCCAAGAGGAACGCGATGCCGTATTTGAAGGCCGCGAGCAGGGCGACGGTCAGGCCCAGGATCGAGGTCCACATCGACACGCGCTGGTCGAACAGCACGATGCTGGTGAAGATGCCCAGACGACGCACGCCCAGACCCAGCGCACGAGAGTTCTGACGCAGGTTGTTGCCGTACCAGCGGTACATCAGCTTGCGGCTGGCTTTGAAGAAGCTCTTCTCCGGCGGGTGTTCGACCGTGTTGATCGCGGCATCCGGCACGTAGAAGGTGTCGTAACCCAGGCGCATCAGGCTGAACCAACTGGACTTGTCGTCGCCGGTCAGGAACTTGAAGCGGCCCAGGCGCCAGTGCTGCAGCGAGTCGCTCTCGACGTCGGCGATGAAGTCAGGATCGGTCACGACCGTGGCACGGAACACCGACATACGACCGGTCATGGTCAGAACGCGCTTGGACAGGGCCATCGAGCACATGTTGATGTGACGCTGAGCGAAGCGCAGCTTGTGCCACTCGCTCATGATGTAGCCGCCGCGCACTTCGCAGAACTCGTTGGTGGTCAGACCGCCGACGTTGTCGAACAGCTGGAACCACGGCACGGTTTTGCGGACCACGCCTTCAGCCAGCACGGTGTCGCCATCGATCACGGCAACCACTGCGCGGTCGTCGGGCATGTGTCGCGAGATGGCGCGGAAACCAAAGGCCAGGCCGTCACGCTTGCCAGTGCCGGCGATGCGCACGAAGTCCAGCTTCACGTGTTCTGGCGGGTTGTACTTGGCCCACAGGGCCTTGACCAGCAGCTCGTCGGACATTTCCACCAGCGAGCACACCACGGTGGTCGGGTAGCCACAGGCGATGGCTTCTTCGATCACCGAGCTGTACACCTGAGCGGTGGTCAGCGCGTCGATACGAAAGCTGGTGACCATCAGGAACACATGGGATGGATCGGCCGCCTTGCCCAGCTTGCGCACTTTGCGGCGCAGGTGGGGGTAGACGATGTAGAGAAAAATCATGCCGCGCACAAAGTGCGTTGCGCCCATCGAGTAACGCCAGATACCGACGATACCGACCAGGAAAATAAAGTCTTTGGACTGCGAGTCAAACAGCGATGCGGGCAGTGCCATTGCGATGGCAGCCAGCAAACTTAAATAAAACAGCCAACCGGCGGCTTGAAGAAAGCCTTGTTTCAGCCTGTGCATAATCGAAGTCCCTAAAAATCAGTTGCAAGCCGCGAGCTTCAAGCCACAAGCCCAAGCGAGAACGCATTGGACCTGAGGCCTGGAGCTGGCTTTGAACTTGTCGCTTGAAGCTTGCAGCTTGCCGCTGCTTTACCAGCAGATGCCTTCGGTCTGGCCGTCTTCGGTGGTGGTGCCTTTCATGAAGCCCACCAGGTCGATGACCTTCTTGCCGGCTGGAGCGTTGTTCGCCAGGGTGCGGAAACGCTCGTCACGGTTGCCCAGGATGATCACGTCGGAACCGTCGACAACGGCGTCGAAGTCCGAGTTGAGCAGGGAGGAAACGTGAGGGATTTTCGACTCGATGTAGTCTTTGTTCGCGCCGTGAACACGGGCGTACTCGACGTTGGCGTCGTAGATGCTCAGGTCGAAACCTTTACCGATCAGCATCTCGGCCAGTTCCACCAGCGGGCTTTCGCGCAGATCGTCGGTGCCGGCCTTGAAGCTCAGACCCAGCAGGGCAACCTTGCGGGTGTCGGCGGCTGCGACGATGTCGAACGCGTTCTGTACCTGAGACACGTTGCTGCGCATCAGCGAGTTGAGCAGCGGCGCTTCGACGTCCAGGGAGCTGGCGCGGTAGGTCAGGGCGCGAACGTCTTTTGGCAGGCACGAGCCGCCGAACGCGAAGCCTGGGCGCATGTAGTACTGCGACAGGTTCAGGGCCTTGTCCTGGCAGACCACTTCCATCACTTCGCGACCGTCGACACCGACTGCCTTGGCGATGTTGCCGATTTCGTTGGCGAAGGTGACCTTGGTCGCGTGCCAGACGTTGCAGGTGTACTTGATCATCTCGGCAACGGCGATGTCCTTGCGGATGATCGGCGCGTCGAGTTCTTCGTACAGCGACTGCAGAACGTCACCGGAGGCCTTGTCGAATTCCCCGATAACGGTCATTGGCGGATGATCGTAGTCGGCGATCGCAGTACTTTCGCGCAGGAACTCAGGGTTTACCGCAACGCCGAAGTCGACACCGGCTTTCTTGCCCGAGCAGTCTTCCAGGATCGGGATGACCACGTTGGCAACGGTGCCTGGCAACACGGTGCTGCGCACGACGATGGTGTGGCGGGAAGTCTTGTCGCGCAGCACGAAGCCGATTTCGCGGCAGACGGATTCAATGAAGTCCAGTTCCAGATCGCCGTTCTTCTTGCTTGGCGTACCGACGCAGATCATCGACAGGTCAGTTGCGCGAATCGCTTCGGAAAAATCGGTGGTGCCGCGCAGTTTGCCGTTCTTGATGCCGCTCTCCAGAAGCTCGCCCAGACCTGGTTCCACGATTGGAGACTTGCCCTGGTTGATCAGATCGATCTTGGCGCTGGAAATATCCACGCCGACCACATCATGACCGCGCGCCGAGAGGCAACCAGCACATACTGCACCGACATAGCCCAAACCAAAGATGCTGATATGCATCGTAATCTCCTCGATTTTTACGCCATTTAGTTGGCTGGAAATAGAACCTGTATTCAGGAACTGTCTTACAAGTTTCGCGCACTCGTCCGCACGGCAAGTTAATGTCGTGACACAAGCACAGGCAGAATTTAAGTGTGAGCGGCCTTGTTCCTTAGGCTGGCTCGAACTATACGGTTACAAGCGTCGGGTAGCGCGTATGTATATATACGGGATCCCGATCTGGGATATGGCATAACACTCCAGCGGATAGTTGCGAGTCGCTGCCGCGCCTCTGGCTCAAGGCTTTTGGCCATGATTCAGTATTGTCTTGCTCGTCAGTGGCTGCAGGCACCCATTTGGTGCTTGCTCATTTAACTCAACTAGTTTGGTGCGTTCTCTCCTTGCACGTACCAATTAGACCGGCGGTCTAACTAGGTTGAAGCGTAACTTTTGGCTCTATCGTTATTCCTTGTAAGAGATGTCTCACAAGGTGGACGAGAATTGTTACGGGATGTAGGAGCGTACGGTATCCCGAGAAGTTCCTGGCCGCTCGTCCTCTTTTTGAGATTTTTTGAAACCTTTACGCTTGTGCGGATGCTTGCACTTTGATGGCAGTTTCTGTTTCGCCCTTTGTTGCCAAGGGGTTGAGGCTAGTGCATGTAACGGTGCCACTAGTTCGAGTGGTCGAAGTGCCACTACTCAAAATCACTGTTAAATTTTTGAGAAAAATCTCGGAAACTTTCAAGGTGATTTTTTATTGGCGCCAAACGCATGACGACAGTGCCGCTCGTCTGTCCAAAAAGCATTAGCGGAACTTTCAAAGTGCCCGAATTGGCCTCGAAAAAGAGATGACAAGGGGACGAGTGGCGCGATTCACGCGCAAGCGTCAGAGCCAAAGTGGGGCAGGGGGGGTTGAACGCGGTTCGATGAGAACCGCGTCTTAATACAGCACGATAAACGGCGTGTTCAGGCGTCGCTTTCATCTCGCAGGAACACCAGCTTTTCAGCAGTGGAAAGCGCCTTGCTGAAGCAGTAGCCCTGCACATTGAATTGCTTCAAATGCTCAGGGTTGTCGATGCGCTCGGAAATGACGAAGCGACTCATCATCCCGCGCGCTTTCTTGGCGTAAAAGCTGATGATCTTGTACTGGCCGTTCTTTTGGTCGCGAAATTCGGTATCGATGACGCGAGCCTTGAGCGCCGGGCGTTTCACGGCCGAGAAATACTCGTTGGAGGCCAGGTTCAGAAGCACGTCGTCGCCTTGTTCGGCCAGCGCTTCGTTCAGCCATTCGCTGATGCGGTTGCCCCAGAACGCGTAAAGGTCCTTGCCTCGTGCGTTGGCCAGTTTGGTGCCCATTTCCAGGCGATACGGCTGCATCAGGTCCAGCGGGCGCAGCAGGCCGTACAAGCCGGAGAGCATGCGCAGGTGCCGTTGGGCGTAGTCCAGGTCGGCGTCTTTCAGGGTTTCGGCATCAAGACCGGTGTACACGTCGCCCTTGAACGCCAGCAGCGCCTGCTTGGCGTTTTTCGGGGTAAAGGCCGGGGTCCAACTGCCAAAGCGCGCGGCGTTGAGGCCGGAAAGCTTGTCGGACAGGTGCATCAGCTCGCCGATCTGCGCAGGCGTCAGCTCGCGAAGCTGCGTGATCAGCTCCTGGGAGTGGTCCAGGTACTGAGGCTGTGTGAAGCGTTCGGTGGTCGGCGGGGTTTCGAAATCGAGGGTTTTCGCTGGGGATATCACCATCAGCATGCGGACGTCTCCTTTGATCGTGGTCGCGATTCTAGGGGTTGCGCGCGGCCGACTCCAGCTATGGTGATGATAGGCGATGGAATGAAGAGCAGTGGCTGACCCTGTGGGAGCGAATTCATTCGCGATGCGGCGGTGCGGGCGATGCATCTTTATCATCTGGGCTATTTTTCGCGAATGAATTCGCTCCCACAGGTAGGTGTCATCGTTAATGAAAGGTGAGGCGTTCGCAGGGCGATTCTGGAGCCGATCAAATCCGCTATAGTGCCTCGCCGGTTTCGGCCTCTTCATTCAAGGATTGGGAGCACGTCGTTTTGCGCATGCTGTTATTGATCGGTGCCTGCCTGTTGGGGCTCAACGCCCAGGCGGCGACAGGAGATATCGCGACCATCGATCGCAGTGTCTGGCCCGAGGTGTTGGAAACCCCGCAACTGTTCGATGTGGCTTCCCGTGCCGAGATCCTCAGCTTTGCTCATCAATTGCTGGAGAGCGAAAATCTGAACGACCTGCAGTTGGCCGACCGCCTCGGGCTGCGGCAGATCAACGTGCAAACGGTGAACCTGATCCGCAATCGCCTGTGGACACGCCTGTTCGACAACTGGAAAGCCGCCGAACGCTCTTGCGAAGCCGATGCGTCGTTCTGTGTGCTGGTCGATGACGTGCCCATGCTGCGCCAGCGTGCGAGCGAATACAAAGTCGCCGACGATTCCTTTTATGCCCGCTGGGCCGCACCGGCTGATGCCTTCAACCAGCGTTATCTGAATGAGCTGCTGCGCATGGCCGCGTTGTTCCCGCAGACCAGCAGCGAGATTGAGCGCTACAACTCCGATGAGTTGAGCGGCGATGAAATGCCTGATCGCACCTTCCTGCTCAATTTCGAGAGTGGTCCTTCGGTCTCCGGCGGCGCCACCGACTGGCTGGCCGACTTCATGCGCCAGCAGAAGATCAACGCCACCTTTTTTGTATTGGGCAAGAATCTGCAAAGCCGCGTGGAAGGCAGTTCGCCCGAGGCCTTGCAGACGCTGTATCGCCAGCAATGCGTGGGCTTGCAAGGCTGGGAGTATCGCTCTCACGCCCACTGGAACGACTGGCACGACTCCATCGAGCGCAGTGCAGCGTTGGTTCAGCAGATGCTGCCCGATAACTACGTGCCGCTGTTCCGCCCCCCTTACGGCCATCGCCGGGCCGACAGTGCGCAGTTTTTCCGTGAGCAGGAACTGCGCGTGTCGCTCTGGAACATCGACTCCCAGGACGCCACCGGCCGCATCAGCGCCGAGCAGACGGCCCATCGCGTGCTGACCCTGATGCTGCTCTGGCGTCGCGGCAACATCGTCTTCCACGACAGCACCGACAAGGCGCAACAGGCGGTGCCATGGTTGATGGCCAACACGGCCCCGAGCGGGATTACGTGGGAAGACTGTCATATTTATCCCCAGCAGCTGTCGGACGAAACCGATGAGGATGTGCCCGATGACGAGGATACCGACGAGCCAGCGGATGACTCGCCCGCCGATCAGGCGCCAAGCGCTGACGATCAGGCTGAGAAGCCCGCAACACAAGGGGAGTAGGGAATAAAGAGGAAGAGGAAGTCGAAATTTCGCGCAGGTTTTCTGCCGACCGGACTTCCGACTGTAAACGCGTAGACGGCATCCGCCAAGGGCTATTCGTCACGCTGTGAAATAAACTTGGAAATCCTCTCAAAACGCTTTTTTATGTCATCGGTTTTGCGGTATTACGACAACAGACCGCCGAACCCTGCAACACAGGTGGCGTCATTCCAGACCCCACTTTGCGCAATTCTCGCCTGCCCTAAGGCGAGAGCCTCGGCGGCCTTTTCGTGGCGCGACATCGTTTGTGTGTCGCGTCGCCTGGCTACTACAAAGGTGAGCGAGTATGGATGACAACGGACGCACCCCTTCCTCTAACCAGCCAATCCTCTATGTGCTCGATACCAATGTATTGATCCACGATCCAAACGCACTGCTCAATTTCGAAGAACACCACGTCGCACTCCCCATGACTGTCCTCGAAGAACTGGACAAGCTCAAGGCGGGCAAGCACTCGGTCGCCGCAGAATGCCGCCAGGCTATCCGGCTGATCGACAAGACACTCGGCGAAGCGACCCCGGAGGAGGTCGAAAGAGGCGTACCGATCGATCGCGGTACAGGCGTTTTCAAGGGTTACCTGTCCATCCTGATGAGCAAGCGCGAAGAGCCCAACAGCCTTCTGCCTGAGCACCTGAACGACAACATCATCATCAACCAGTTGATCGACCTGCATGCGCGCAAAAAGGAAATGCGCATCATCCTGGTCACCAAAGACATCAACATGCGCCTTAAAGCGCGTGCCTGTGGCATTGCCGCCGAGGACTACAGCACCGACCAGCTGGTCGACGATGTGTCCATGCTGTCGCGCGGCTACCACACCCTGACCGGTTCTTTCTGGGACCGTGTGAGCAAGGTCGACACTCGCCAGGATCATGGCCGTACTTGGCACAAAGTGCAGATGAATGAGCAGATCCCGGCGATGCACATTAATGAGTTCATCATCGATGAGCAAGGCTTCGTCGGCTGGGTCAAGGGCGTGAAGGCAGACGAAATCGTGCTGCTGGACATGCACCAGGAGCCTCTGTTGCATCAGGAAGCCTGGGGCCTGAAACCTCGTGATATCTATCAGGGCCTGGCGCTGTTCGCGCTGCTGGACCCGGACATCCATCTGGTCAACCTGTCCGGCGCCGCAGGCTCGGGCAAGACCATTCTGGCGTTGGCCGCTGCCATCGAGCAGACCATGGTCAGCAAGCGCTATCGCCGCATCATTGCGACGCGCAGCGTGCAGGGGCTCGACCAGGAGATCGGCTTCCTGCCCGGTACCGAAGCGGAAAAAATGGAGCCTTGGCTTGGCGCCATCACCGACAACCTGGAAGCGCTGCACATGGATGACGAAAACACCCATGGCAGTGTCGATTACATCCTGAGCAAGGTGCCGCTGCAGTTCAAATCCCTCAACTACATTCGAGGCCGCAGTTTCCAGCAAAGCCTGATCCTGATCGACGAATGCCAGAACCTCACCCCGCACCAGATGAAAACCATCATCACCCGTGCCGGCGCCGGTTCCAAGGTGGTCTGCCTGGGTAACCTGGCGCAGATCGACACCCCTTACCTGTCGGCCACCAGTTCCGGCCTGACCTACCTCACGGAGCGCTTCAAGGACTTCCCCAATGGCGTGCACATCACCCTGCAAGGGGTGCCACGCTCGATCCTGGCCGAGTATGCGGAGAGCCATCTGTAAATAGCTTCGAGCTGTAAGTTCCGAGCTGCAAGTGTTGGTCCGGTGTAGGGCTAATGCTTGTAGCTTGTAGCTCGAAACTCGCGTCTTGCCGCTATAATGCGGGCTCCTGTCCAGGAGTCATCCCGTGCTCACTCATCTCGATTCCCAAGGTCGCGCCAACATGGTCGACGTCACTGAAAAAGCCGTGACGTCCCGTGAAGCCGTGGCCGAAGCGCGCGTGCGCATGCTGCCCGAAACCCTGCAAATGATCGTCGACGGAGGCCACCCCAAAGGCGATGTGTTCGCCGTGGCGCGTATCGCCGGCATTCAGGCCGCAAAAAAGACCAGCGACCTCATCCCCCTGTGCCACCCGTTGATGCTGACCAGCGTCAAGGTCGAGCTCCATGCCGAAGGCGCTGACACCGTGCACATCGTCGCCCGCTGCAAGCTCTCCGGGCAGACCGGTGTGGAAATGGAAGCGCTGACCGCCGCCAGTGTCGCGGCATTGACCATTTACGACATGTGCAAGGCCGTGGATCGCGGCATGGTCATCGAGCACGTACGTCTGCTGGAAAAACTCGGTGGCAAGAGCGGGCATTTCGTTGCCGATGAAACGGTAGGTGCGTCATGAGTATTTACGTTCAGGTTCAATACTTCGCCCGCTTTCGCGAGACGCTGGGCACTGAAAGCGAGCGTCTTGAAGGTTCGTTCGCCACCGTCGACGCCGTACGTCAGCACTTGCTGCAACGAGGCGGCGTGTGGGATGTGCTGGCCGAGCAAAGCATCATGTGCGCGCGCAACCAGGAGCTGTGCTCGTTGAACGAGCCGGTGGAGCAGGGCGACGAAGTGGCGTTCTTTCCGACCGTAACGGGAGGTTGAGCATGGCCATTCGTGTGCAGGCTACGGCATTCGATCCGGGGGCTGAAGTCAATGCGATGCACGACGCCAATGTCGGGGTCGGCGCGGTTGTCAGCTTTGTCGGCTACGTGCGGGATTTCAACAACGGGCGGGACGTGTCGGGGATGTTTCTGGAACACTACCCCGGCATGACCGAAAAGGCCCTGGGCAAGATCACCGAAGAAGCGCAGCAACGCTGGCCGTTGCTCAAGATTGAAGTGCTGCACCGCATCGGGGCGCTTGAACCTGGCGAGCCGATCGTGTTCGTCGGTGTGGCCAGTGCCCACCGTCAGGCAGCGTTCGAGGCGTGTGATTTCGTGATGGACTACCTGAAGACCCGCGCGCCGTTCTGGAAGAAGGAAAACACGTCAGAAGGGCCGCGCTGGGTCGAAGGGCGTGAGAGCGATCACAAGGCTGCAGATCGCTGGAAGTAAGCGATGCCCTTTGTTAAGGGCGGTGGCAAATGGTGTGGGAGCGATTCATTCGCGATAGGCCGGTACATCCGACATATATCTATCGTCTGTACCACCGGATCGCGAATGAATTCACTCCCACAGGTTCAGAACCGCCTGAGCAATTTCACTCCGCAGCAGGCTGCGCCTTTTGCTTGCGCACCACCGCTCTGAGCAACTCGGTTGGCGGCATTTCACAGCTGATCTTGCGACCCAGTTTTTCTTCGATCGCAGGCAACTGATACGAATCGTCTTCACCGGCGAAGCTGATGGAAACGCCGTCGGCCCCCGCGCGACCGGTACGGCCGATGCGGTGCACGTAGTCGTCCGGCACTTCCGGCAGGGTGAAGTTGATCACGTGGCTGATGCCGTCGATGTGAATCCCGCGCCCGGCCACGTCGGTGGCCACCAGCACGCGAATCTTGCCTTCGCGAAAGCCTTCCAGCGTCTTGATGCGCTTGTGCTGCGGCACATCGCCCGACAGTTGCGCGGCGTTGACGCCATCACGCACCAGGCGCTCTTCAATGCGACGCACTTCGTCCTTGCGGTTGGCGAAGACCATCACCCGCTCCCAGCCGTTGTCGTTGACCAGGTTGTAGAGCAGCTTGTATTTGTCCGCCGCCGCCACGGCGTAAACGTGCTGTTCGACGTTATCGCTGGCCACGTTTTCGGATTCGATCTCAACGATGGCCGGGTCCGTGGTCCATTGCTTGGCCAGGTTCATGACGTCGTCGGTGAAGGTCGCCGAGAACAGCAGGGTCTGACGCTCGCCCTTGTGCGGGGTCTGGCGAATGATCGAGCGCACCTGCGGGATGAAGCCCATGTCGAGCATGCGGTCGGCCTCGTCCAGCACCATCACTTCGACCATGTCCAGATGCACTTCGCCACGCTGGTTGAAGTCCAGCAGACGGCCAGGTGTGGCTACCAGGATGTCGCAGTGACGGGCTTCGAGCTGCTTGAGCTGCTTGTCGAAGTCCATGCCGCCGACAAAGGTCATGACATTGAGGTTGGTGTACTTGGTCAGCGCCTCGGCGTCCTTGGCGATCTGCACCACCAGCTCCCGGGTCGGGGCGATGATCAGCGCACGGGGTTCGCCCATGTAGCGTTCTTTGGGCGGCGGGGTCTGGGTCAGCTGGGTGATGATCGAGATCAGGAACGCAGCGGTTTTACCGGTGCCGGTCTGCGCGCGGCCGATTGCATCCTTGCCCTTGAGGGTAAAGCCCAGCACGCCTGCCTGGATCGGCGTGCAGTATGGAAAGCCCAGGTCCTGAATCGCGTGCATCAGCTCCGGGGCGAGAGGGAAATCATGAAAGCGGGTCTTGCCTTCCATGGGCTCGACCACGAAGTCTTCGAGTTTCCAGGGAATGACGACAGGCTTGGGCGCGCGTTCGCGGCGTGGACGTTCGGCCTTTGGCCGGGGCCGCTCGGTGGCTTCGGATGTTTGCGGTTGCGCAGAAGGGCCCACTGGCGTGGCGTGTTCCCGGTGAGCGGCTTGGCTCGTGCTTTCGGCGGCGGGGAGGGGCGCAGCGGGCGCGAGTGGCTCAGCCTCGCTTTTGCCGAACATTTTTTTAAGTGCTT
Source organism: Pseudomonas sp. GW821-FHT02A11 (assembly GCF_059421985.1). Lineage (NCBI taxonomy): Bacteria > Pseudomonadati > Pseudomonadota > Gammaproteobacteria > Pseudomonadales > Pseudomonadaceae > Pseudomonas > Pseudomonas sp. GW821-FHT02A11. The sequence goes on along the minus strand of NZ_JBWKWB010000018.1, from coordinate 90,287 downwards.
TGAGCACGGTCATCTCGTCGATTGATTAAGGAATGTACGCCGGGCAGTGTAAAGCAAGAACCCGGCGCGGCGTAGTGCCATACCAAATCCGCAGGCAAAAAGAAAGGAAAAATCAGCCGATTAGCGCAGCCGATCCCCGAGCCAGACGCCTATGTCGGCGATTTCCTGCGGTAACACTTCGTGGCCCATTGGGTACTCCTGCCATGTCGCGGTGACGCCCTGAGCCTTCAGGTGCTCATAGGCGGACCGCCCCATGGCGTTCTGAACCACTTCGTCGTAGATGCCATGCAAGCAATACACCGCAATGCGCTGCTGACTGGCAGACAGGGTCATGTCGTCGCTGAAGGTCGGCGCGTAGGTGGACAGCGCCACAACCCCGCCCAGCGGGCCTTCCCAGCGCAAAAACGCTGTGTGCAACACCACTGCGCCACCTTGTGAAAAGCCCGCCAGGAAGATGCGAGCCGGATCGATGCCGCTGTCCCGTTGCTGTTCGATCAGCGACAGAATGCGTTGCGCCGAGCCTTCCAATTGCTCGCGATCAATGGCGCGGGCCGGGCTCATGGCCTTGATGTCGTACCAGCTCGGCATTTCGTAACCGCCGTTGACAGTCACCGCGCGGGTTGGCGCCTGGGGCAGCACGAAGCGGGTGGAGAGCAGCGATTGCTGCAGCGCTTCGGCCACGGGCATGAAGTCGTAACGGTCGGCACCCAGCCCGTGGAGCCAGATAACACAGGCATCGGCGTTTTTTTCAGGCTCGATGATCAGCGGTTCGCTCATGCGTGCTCCATTTGTGTGCGCGTGTTTTCCCGCGATGCATTAACGCAGTGCGCAGGGGTTGTCAGATATGAAAGAAGATGTCGCAAGGTTACAAGTTTTGATCTTGACCTGTCGCTAATTCGAGTTTGCCACCATGCTGGTACGCGCTTTGCTACAAATCAGTTGGAGTGAAGGCGCTCACCTCGGGCGGTAACACTACTAGGCTAATGCAGCCTGGTGGGACGACGAGGCAGCATGGAGTCTATCAAAGGATTCCCGGCACGATTCGCTCGCAAGCCTGCAAGGCTGCGAGACATCAGGAGCTTCAGTCCATTTGACCAAATCGAATCCGACCGGCACTGAACATATGTCAGATGCGGAACCGGATGCGGGTCTTACGTCGCATGACCCAAAAACAAGCCAGCACGGGTCATCAATGCCTCACAAGGGTGCGACGGGGCTAAAGCTCCTACACAACAAAGGGCAAACTGGAGGTTTGAATGAAGATGTTGAAATCCACCCTGGCTGTAGTGGCCGCCGCAGCAGCACTCGGCATCACTGGTTTCGCTCAAGCGGGCGCCAAACTGGACGCGATTCAGAAAAAAGGCTTCATCCAGTGCGGCGTGAGTGACGGTCTGCCAGGTTTCTCGGTTCCGGACAAAGACGGCAAGATCCAAGGTATCGACGCCGACTTCTGCCGTGCTGTTGCCGCTGCCGTGTTCGGTGATGCAACCAAGGTCAAGTTCAGCCAGCTGAACGCCAAAGAGCGTTTCACCGCGCTGCAATCCGGCGAGATCGACATCCTGTCGCGTAACACCACCTGGACCAGCTCCCGTGACGCGAGCATGGGTCTGATGTTCCCGGGCTTCGTGACTTACTACGACGGCGTTGGCTTCCTGGCCAACAGCAAGCTGGGCGTGAAAAGTGCCAAGGAACTGGACGGCGCGACCATCTGTATCCAGGCCGGTACTACCACCGAACTGAACGTGTCCGACTACTTCCGCGCCAACAACCTGAAGTACACCCCGATCACTTTCGACACTTCCGACGAAAGCGCCAAGTCGCTGGAATCCGGTCGTTGCGACGTGCTGACCTCCGACAAGTCGCAGCTGTACGCACAACGCTCCAAACTGGCCTCGCCGAAAGACTATGTCGTTCTGCCTGAAACCATCTCCAAAGAACCTCTGGGGCCGGTTGTAGCGCGCGGCGACGAAGAATGGACCACCATCGTTCGCTGGGTGGGTTACGCACTGCTGAACACCGAAGAAGCTGGCGTGACTTCCAAGAACGTCGAAGCTGAAGCCAAATCCACCAAGAACCCGGACGTAGCCCGTCTGCTGGGTGCTGACGGTGATTACGGTCCGCAGCTGAAGCTGAAAAAGGACTGGGTCGTTCAGATCGTCAAGCAAGTAGGTAACTACGGCGAGATCTTCGAGAAGAACCTGGGTAAATCCACGGCTCTGGAAATCGACCGTGGTCAGAACGCTCTGTGGAACGCTGGCGGCATTCAATACGCACCACCTGTGCGTTGATTGAGCTGTGCCCGGCTACGTAATGCGTAGCCGGGTACTTCGTGGCATTTCTTCCGGGGCACTCCCATGCAAAATCAGATCAGCGCACCCAAGCAGAGGCTATCGCTCAGCGATCCCAAAGTGCGTGCGTGGCTATTTCAGATAATCACGGTTATCGCTGTAGTCGCGATGGGTTGGTATCTGTTCGATAACACCCAGACCAACCTGCAACACCGGGGCATCAACTCAGGTTTCGGTTTCCTTGAAAACAGCGCCGGCTTCGGCATCGCGCAACACCTGATTCCTTTCACGGAATCGGACTCCTACGCGCGTGTTTTCCTCATCGGTTTGCTCAACACGCTGCTGGTCACCTTCATCGGCGTGATTCTCGCGACCTTGCTGGGCTTCATCGTCGGTGTGGCGCGGCTGTCCAACAACTGGATCATCAACAAGCTGGCGACGGTCTACGTCGAAGTCTTCCGTAACATTCCGCCACTGCTGCAGATCCTGTTCTGGTACTTCGCGGTCTTCCTGACGCTGCCCGGCCCTCGCGCTGCGCACGGCTTCTTCGGTTCGTTCTTCGTCAGCAGCCGTGGTTTGAACATGCCGGCAGCGATCACCAACGATGCCACCTGGCCGTTCGTGATCAGCGTCGTGCTGGCCATCGTAGCCATTGCGTTCATGACCAAATGGGCGAACAAACGCTTCGAAGAAACGGGCGTGCCGTTCCACAAGTTCTGGGCGGGCCTGGCCCTGTTCATCGTAATCCCGGCGCTGTGCGCGGCGATCTTCGGTGCGCCGGTGCATTGGGAAGTGCCTGAACTCAAGGGGTTCAACTTCGTCGGCGGCTGGGTGTTGATCCCTGAACTGCTCGCGTTGACCCTGGCCCTGACCGTCTACACCGCGGCGTTCATCGCCGAGATCGTGCGTTCGGGCATCAAGTCTGTCAGCCACGGCCAGACCGAAGCCGCACGTTCCCTGGGCCTGCGCCCGGGCCCGACGCTGCGCAAGGTCATCATTCCGCAAGCCCTGCGAGTGATCATTCCGCCGCTGACCAGCCAGTACCTGAACCTTGCGAAGAACTCTTCGCTGGCCGCCGGTATCGGTTACCCGGAAATGGTTTCGTTGTTCGCCGGTACCGTTCTCAACCAGACCGGTCAGGCAATCGAAGTCATTGCAATCACCATGAGCGTTTACCTGGCGATCAGCATCAGTATTTCTCTGCTGATGAACTGGTACAACAAGCGCATTGCGCTGATCGAGCGGTGAGGACACGCGCATGACATCCCATACTTTCAAACCTGACATGCCGCCGCCGAGCAAAGTCTTCGGCCCGGTGGCATGGATGCGCCAGAACCTGTTCTCGAACTGGCTCAACACGCTGTTGACCCTGTTCGCGATCTACCTGATCTGGCTGGTCGTGCCACCGCTGCTCAGTTGGGCGATCTTCGACGCCAACTGGGTCGGCACCACCCGCGCCGACTGCACCAAGGCCGGCGCCTGCTGGGTGTTCATCGAACAGCGCTTCGGCCAGTTCATGTACGGCTACTACCCGCAGGAGCTGCGCTGGAGGGTCGATCTGACCGTCTGGCTGGCGATCATCGGCGCGGCGCCGCTGTTCATCAAAGCCACGCCTGGCAAGGCGATCTACGGCCTGTGCTTCCTGGTGCTCTACCCGATCATTGCCTACATCCTGCTGCACGGCGGGTTCGGCATGCAGGAAGTCGCGACCAGCCAATGGGGCGGTCTGATGCTGACCCTGGTGATCGCCACTGTCGGTATCGCCGGTGCGTTGCCACTGGGGGTGATCCTGGCACTGGGGCGTCGCTCCGATCTTCCGGCGATTCGCGTGCTGTGCGTGACGTTCATCGAGTTCTGGCGTGGCGTTCCGCTGATTACCGTGCTGTTCATGTCGTCAGTGATGCTGCCGTTGTTCCTGCCAGAAGGCATGAACTTTGACAAGCTGCTGCGCGCCCTGATCGGTGTGATCATGTTCCAGTCGGCCTACGTGGCCGAGGTGGTGCGTGGCGGCATGCAGGCCATTCCCAAAGGTCAGTATGAAGCCGCTGCCGCCATGGGCTTGGGTTACTGGCGCCGCATGGGCCTGGTGATTCTGCCGCAAGCGCTCAAGCTGGTTATTCCGGGCCTGGTGAACACCGTGATCGCGCTGTTCAAGGACACCAGCCTTGTGATCATCATCGGCCTGTTCGACCTGCTCAACAGCGTCAAACAAGCTGCCGCCGACCCGACGTGGCTCGGCATGGCGACCGAGGGCTACGTATTCGCGGCCCTGGTGTTCTGGATCTTCTGTTTCGGTATGTCCCGCTACTCCATGCACCTGGAGCGTAAGTTGGACACAGGCCACAAGCGTTAGGAGTTATGTGATGAGTGAAGCTATCAGCAAGCCTCTGGGCGCCGAAGGCATGATCCGGATGGAAGGCGTACACAAGTGGTACGGCCAGTTCCATGTACTGAAAGACATCAATCTGAACGTGCGTCAGGGCGAGCGTATCGTGTTGTGCGGCCCGTCGGGCTCGGGCAAGTCGACCACCATCCGCTGCCTGAACCGTCTGGAAGAGCACCAGCAGGGTCGCATCATCGTCGATGGCACCGAACTGACTTCGGACCTGAAGCAGATCGAAACCATCCGCCGTGAAGTCGGCATGGTGTTCCAGCACTTCAACCTGTTCCCGCACCTGACCATCCTGCAGAACTGCACGCTGGCGCCGATGTGGGTTCGCAAGATGCCGAAGAAAAAGGCTGAAGAAATCGCCATGCACTACCTGGAGCGCGTACGCATTCCGGAACAGGCGCACAAGTACCCGGGCCAGCTTTCCGGCGGTCAGCAACAGCGTGTGGCCATCGCTCGTGCTCTGTGCATGAAGCCGAAGATCATGCTGTTCGACGAACCGACTTCCGCCCTTGACCCGGAAATGGTGAAGGAGGTTCTGGACACCATGGTTGGCCTGGCGGAAGAAGGCATGACCATGCTCTGCGTGACCCACGAAATGGGCTTCGCCCGCACCGTGGCCAACCGCGTGATCTTCATGGACAAAGGCGAAATCGTCGAACAGGCCGCGCCAAACGACTTCTTCGACAACCCGCAAAGCGACCGCACCAAGCTGTTCCTCAGCCAGATCCTGCACTGAGTCAATCGCTGCTCTAACCAAAACCCGGGCCTGGGGCCTAATGCCAGTCAGTTAAGCTGACTGGCATTTTTATTTTCGGGTCGGGTATTTTGCTGGTCGTTGCTTCACCACCCGCGCAAACCATCGATCAGGTCGCCGATGAGGCAGAACATACTGCGCTGCTGATGCCTGTAGATCTGCCAGAAATCCAGGCAGATTGCCGGGATGGTTGAGTGATGTGCCGTGCAGCAAGCCTAAAATTGCCCAACTGCAGGCGGTAAAGCTCATTTCGCATGGATAGACCCCCGTGCACTGTCTCGACATCTGCACCATCTGATACCGCAACAGGTTGTAGCCCAAGAGCACGCCCCACAACTCTTGCGCAATCATCTCCGGCGTCTTGCTCCGCAATGTGTACTCACCCCCTAAAAGTCCTTGCTTGATCTCTCGGTAGCCCAGTTCGATTTCCCATCGCTGACTGTAAAGATCGACGATCTCATCACCCGGGAAGCGCAGGGCATCGGTCATGGAGGTCAGCACGCTTACAACCTTGCCTTTGATTGTTTTGCTGAGCAGCCGCGCTCGCATTTCCAGCGGCAAGCCTGGCCATTGCTTGCGAGCCTGGGGCGAGGTGCGCAGCACGACCACGGCATCATTGCGCCCAAGCTTGTGCTCCACCTCGTACTGAGTGCCCTTTTTCAAGGGGATCAACCAGTGCCGATGCTCGCCTTGCGATTGCCAGTGGTGCAGCAAGCCCAATGAATAGAAACCTTTGTCGAACAGGGTCAACGAATGGTTCGGGGTGGTGGCGATCAACTGTTCTGCCAGCTTCATTTCGCTACTGTGATAGCTCTCGAAAGTGCTGCTTATCAGCAGGTGGCTGGTCAGCTCCATCTGACAGACCATCCGAACCTGAGGAAAACCGCCATCCCCATGCTGATTGGTCGCGCCGCCGTAACACGCTCGGTTTTGCGCTGTGTCAGGCGTGTTCCAGACAACGCCGTCAACGCCCAGTAGTGTCAGCCCCAACCATTGCGGGTGCTTGGTTTCTTCGTGCCATCGCTGTTGGGTGAGCGTGAAAACTTCACGTACAGCTTCGCTACCTAGCCGTTGCCGTCCTTGCACAACCGCGCTGGGCGCCACAAGAGGCCGCTTGCCCGGCAGCATGATGTCCATGTGATTCACGACATCCCAGGCCGACATCCGGCGAAACAACGCCATGCCGATGATGCACCACACCAGGCTTTCAAGCGGGAGGCGACGCTTGCGAATGGTCGAGACGCCCGCTGTTTCAAAAGCTTGTTTCACGATGTCCGGATCGAGCAAAGCTCCCAGACCCTCAAGGGCATTTGGCCGCGATGCCATTTCGTGAGTGAGGGACAGGGCTTGTGACAGGCGCATAAAAAATCCGATGCTCGTTTCCAAGCATCGGATTTTGCGGCCTTCGGGAGAAAGGTCAATGTCTCAGTCTTAACTGACTGGCATTAGGCCTGGGGCCCGGGTTTTTTTCTATCAAAGCATCAACTTAGCTGTATGTTTTCGTTGCGATCCCACGAGGGATATCCATATTGCATGTCTATTTTTCCAATGCAAGTTGAAAGCCGGTGAGTGATCTTGCTGTGAATTTTCTGGATGTCAGGTACGTGTTTAAAGAATGTTCCTACCGTTTATGCGGAGATGTCTCATTGTTGTTTTCTACAGTCGATATTTAAACTGCTCACTGCCACTTGTAATTGATAAAGGTGGATTTTTAGCCCAAGGAGGGTGCTATGAGTAGTGGTATTACATTGCCGGTTTTAACCGTAAGTGCGGTAGGTCCTGTTTTTTCTTCAACAGCTCTCGGAGGAGCAGCTGCTTTTCCAAATCCCGGCGCCTTCATGGCTTCCATGCATCCTAAGAGATTGCATAAGTACGGTGAGGGATATTGGAGAGAAATGATGCTTATGCATCTTGAGGAGGTTAACAGGCAAATCCAAAACGGATGGAGATATGGTCTGACCGCTGAGCTTGCGTTTGATATCTCTAAGATTCCGCTCGCTGATAAATATATGTGTCTGAATCCCCATGCCCTCTCGACGGACGCAGTCAGGAAAGCCATATCGGGATGGGGATACCGACGACCAATTTCAGAGGCTCGCGAGCTGTCGGGGGGGATCCTTACGCCGTTTTCGGCTTGGTCCCACTATTTGGACGGAAGCGGCGCAGACGTAACGACAAATATAAATCGTTTAGGGTTGAATCTATCAACAACAATGATTCCGGCTCTTGAGAGTGCGCTTGCCTCTGCGGGAATTGGGAGTTCGCCAATAAATATTCCGCGGATCTCCTATAATACCAAACAAGATTCGTGGATTACCTGGACTTGGTTGGGGCATATTACGCTGAAGATTGAAGGCGTGGTGAATAAGTCGCATGATGGAAGACTTACGTTTAGTGGTGTTGCAAGGGCGTATAATGATACTTATGATTTTAATGCGAGCACACATCGCTCCGAGCTTGGAGAGGCAGCAACAGCGGGTGGTCGCTACTTGGGTGGTGCAAAAGGAAAACCTTATCAGATCGTTATCGAGGGAGAGGTTCCGATCTCCATTCAACGGTAATATCGGATCTCCGATCAGTTTTGTATGGGGAATATAATGGCTGGCAATAAAGCTGTAAGTGAGAGCAGGGTTATTACGTCAATCTTTTTGTTCAGCTTGCTGCCCATCGCACCATGGATAGCCGTTTTTTGGGATGTTCAAGGCGCAGTCCATGTTGATGACGGACCTGCTGCCTTTGTCTTGCTTGCCGTGTCCGCTATAGGAACTTTACTCGCCCAATCAGTGTACTGTGGTGCAATGTTTCTACTTTTTAGAGGTTCGGTCGATCGCAGACTGACGTACGTCGCGGCATTGCTCATCTGCTGTGTGCTTGTATTTTGCGTAGGGTCGTCCCTTCTATGGGCAAAGGTGAGCATGGACGGAGGACTGCTTTTTGGTTTTGCTGCAGGACTGTACGCTATATATTCCTTAAAGTTAGTAAGAGATGTGGTCCGGTGCTTATCCCCGCGCGGCATGTAGGTGTGAGAAAGCCTCCGCGTTTCCAAGCCTATATTTGTCGCCCATCACTGAACTACCCACTGCTTTAACCTGGACCCGGGCTTTGTGCCCGGGTTCTTTGGTTGCCTGTAGCAGTCCGGCTTGCCGGCGGCAGCGACTTCAATGACGCCACCGCCGGCAAGCCGGACTGCTACAGGGTGATCAGCTCGCAAGTGTGTATTCAATCCTCACGAAACTTGTGTTCTCTGGCAATCTCCAACAGGATTACGTCTTTGCGCAATGCGCTGTTACACAATCCTGCCCCCACGAGAATCCCATGACGACCAAGGCGCCAACGGCGAGCGACACGCTATCCCCTTCCCGAAAACATCACGAGATCGACGAGTTGCTGATCGATGCAGAAGCTGATGACCCACAGGTTCAGCAGCATCGTCCCGCATTGAAGCGACCCTGGTTTTTGTTGTTGGGGCTGGTGCTGGTGGCGCTGAACCTGCGTCCGGCGTTGTCGAGCATGGCGCCGCTGCTCAGCGAAGTGTCGAAAAGCCTGGGGCTGTCGGCGGCCAAGGCCGGTTTGTTGACCACGCTGCCGGTGCTGTGCCTGGGGCTGTTCGCGCCACTGGCGCCGATTCTGGCGCGACGGTTTGGCAGCGAGCGGGTGGTGCTGGGCATTCTGATGACGCTCACGTGCGGCATCCTTTTGCGCAGTTCGTTTGGCGAAGTCGGCCTGTTCGCGGGCAGCATCATGTCGGGCGCGAGCATCGGCATCATCGGGGTCCTGCTGCCGGGCATCGTCAAGCGTGACTTCGCCAAACAGGCCGGGACCATGACGGGCGTGTACACCATGGCGTTGTGTCTGGGTGCGGCTGTTGCGGCGGGTTCGACTGTCCCGTTGAGCCAGTACTTTGGTGATAGCTGGAGCCTTGGCCTGGGTTTCTGGATCGTCCCGGCCATTCTTGCGGCGATGTTCTGGTGGCCGCAAACCCGCCAGCGTCATGGCCAGCATCAAGCGGCGTATCGCGTGCGCGGGCTGTTTCGGGATCGCCTGGCCCGTCAGGTGACGCTGTACATGGGCCTGCAATCGTCGCTGGCCTACATCGTGTTTGGCTGGTTGCCTTCGATCCTCATCGGTCGTGGCCTGACGCCTACCGAAGCCGGGCTGCTGCTCTCGGGCTCGATCATGATTCAACTGCTCAGCTCCCTCACTGCACCTTGGCTGGCGACTCGCGGCAAGGATCAGCGTCTGGCGATTCTGCTGGTCATGCTGCTGACCCTTGGCGGTCTGTACGGCTGTCTGTATGCGCCGATCAATCAGCTGTGGGTCTGGGCGGTCGTCCTCGGCTTGGGGCAGGGCGGTACTTTCAGTCTGGCGCTGACCCTGATCGTGCTGCGCTCGCGGGACTCCCATGTCGCCGCCAACCTGTCGAGCATGGCTCAAGGCGTGGGTTACACCCTGGCTTCGCTGGGCCCGTTCGCCGTGGGTGTGGTGCATGACTGGACCGGCAACTGGAGCGCGGTCGGCTGGATCTTCGGCATCATCGGCGTCGGCGCCATCCTCGCCGGGATGGGCGCAGGTCGCGCGCAGTACGTGAACGTCACCAGCGAGAAAGTGTGACCCAGGTATTTCTCTGGCGAATGTCCATGGCAAAACGCCGTATAGCCGCTTATCGTGCAGGCATCTTTTTCCATGGACGTATGGCGCATGAGCGATATCAACTCCAGTGAACTCAACGGCGCGCTGATCACCCGCTTCTACGAGGCGTTCAATCGGCTCGACGCCGAAGCCATGGCTGCCTGCTACACCGATGACGTGCTGTTCAGCGACCCGGTGTTCGGCGAGCTGCGTGGCCGACAGGCGAGTGACATGTGGCGCATGCTGACCTCCCGGGCCAGGGGGTTTTCGTTGCGTTTTGACAATGTTCGGGCCGACGATCGTTCGGGCGGCGCACACTGGGTGGCGACCTACCTGTTCAGCCAGACCGGCCGCACGGTGGTCAACGACATTCAGGCGCGCTTCGTGTTTCGCGACGGCAAGATTTGCGAGCATCACGATCACTTCGATCTGTGGCGCTGGTCCCGCCAGGCCTTGGGCGCCAAAGGCGCGCTGTTGGGCTGGACCCCGTTTGTGCAGAACGCCATCCGCGTGCAGGCGCAAACGGGTTTGAAGGCGTATCAGGCAGGACGTTGAGCCTCTGTTAGAATCGCGGCTCCTGCGTACCCTGCCCATCGTTCACATGACTGACTCCGCCGCTACCATCGACCCCGCACCCGAGACCGCTGCGCCCAAACCGTGGTTCGTGTACCTGGTGCGTGCGGCCAATGGCTCGCTTTACTGCGGTATCAGCGACGACCCCCACAAGCGTTTTGCCAAGCATCAGAGCGGCAAGGGCGCACGCTTTTTCTTCTCGAGCCCTGCGGTGGCCCTTGTTTACGTTGAGTCCTGCCGTGACAAAGGTGAGGCGCTGCGTCAGGAGCGTCTGATCAAAAAGCTGCGCAAAAGCGCCAAGGAAGCGCTGGTTGAGAGTTTTCTTCTGTCACGCGTTAGCCTTTGCCCCACTGCTCTGTAGGCTGACAGACGAGGTTGTGTAGGCGAGTATTTTCATAGCGCGTCAGAATTTTCGCATGTGAATTACCTGTTTCATTCCGTTCGTATGTGTACTAGTCTGTTCGTCAGATCCGATGAGCAGGAGCGCAATTCATGACGGCGTTGGCGATCACTCACAGTGATGGCGTTGGCGTCGACACCCCCGAAGCCGGGCGTGTCGCGCTGACGTTTTTTTTCAATCTCATGACGCATTGGGGTTGCTCCGTCGAGCAGCAACGAACGCTGCTGGGCGCCGTGAGCAACACCACTTTCTACAAGTACAGACGCACGCCTGACATACGCCTGCCTCACGACACCCTTGAGCGGATTTCCTATCTGATGGGCATCCACAAGGCGCTCAGCATCATCTTCAGCAATCAGTTGGAACGTGCCTATGAGTGGGTCGCCAAACCCAACACGGCGGCACCGTTCAACGGCCAGTCCGCATTGCAATACATGTTGGCGGGACGTGTAGTGGACATCGCAGACGTGCGTCGGTATCTGGACGGAGTGCGCGGCTGATGAAGCAACCGCAGACCGTGGTACCGGCGTGGGAGGCGGCCTTCAGGATGATCAACAGTGCGTTTCCTCCGATCACGTTGTTCGAGGATGTGCTGAACCCTGCCGACCTCGAGATGGCGTATGCGCTGGAGGCGATGACCAACGATCGTCTGCTGGATCAGTGTGGCGTCCTGCGCAGAGTCGCTGTCGAGGACCGCGTATCTGGCCCCGGATCCACCCCTGTGATGGCGGCGTTTACTCATATCGGCAAGGCGAGCCGTTTTACCGACGGGACTTACGGCATCTATTACGCAGCAAACAGCCAGGCCGCCGCTATTGCAGAAACGCGCTTTCATCAGCAGCGATTTCTCGCGGCGACCCATGAGCAGGATATCGAGCTGACTCTGCGCACCTACGTCAATCAGGTCGTGAAGCCCGTTCACGACGTGCGCGCCGATTATCCCGAACTGCATGACCCTGATCCTGCCCGTTACGGTACGCCGCAAGGTTTCGCGAAAGCGTTGCGAGATGAGGGATCCTGGGGATTGCTCTACCGCAGCGTGCGTCTGGAGGGGCATGAGTGTGTGGCAGCCTTTCGCCCTCCGGCAGTCTCCCTTCCGGTGCAGGGCAAGCACGTTCGGTATGTCTGGGATGCGAGGAGCCAGACCATCTCCCATGTGTTCGAAATCAGCTTGCTCTGACTACCGTCTCTGAACTTGGCTTGTACGTCACTTGTGGTGATCGCTGGCAACGCTCAACTTAGGCCACTGTCTGAGTACCGTGGCCGGGCGGTGAGGCGAGATCGTCATTCCCGGATTCAATGCATGCTTCCCGAGGTCGAAATATGAGTGAGCTGATCCTGCATCACTACCCAACGTCCCTGTTCGCCGAAAAGGCGCGCCTGATGCTCGGTTTCAAAGGGCTGTCGTGGCGCTCGGTGATCATCCCGCCGATCATGCCCAAGCCCGATGTCCTCGCGCTGACCGGCGGTTATCGCAAGACGCCTGTGCTGCAGGTCGGCGCCGACATCTACTGCGACACGGCGCTGATCGCCCGTCGTCTGGAAGCTGAAAAATCATCGCCCAGCTTTTACCCCGAAGGTCAGGAATTCACTGCAGCGAGTCTGGCGAACTGGGCCGATACGGTGCTGTTCCTGCACTCGGTGAGCCTGGTTTTCCAGCCCGCTTCACTGGCCGTTCGCTTTGCCAAGTTGCCACCGGAGGGTGTGAAGGCGTTCGTGGCCGACCGCGCGACGTTCTTCGACGGCGGCAGCGCGACGCGGGTGCCGCTGGAGCTGGCACAGCATCAGTGGCCAACCCTGATGGCGCGTCTGGAAACCCAGCTCGAGCGCAGCGGCGACTTCCTGCTGGGCGTGCCCTCGATTGCCGACTTTGCCGTGGCTCACACCCTGTGGTTCCTGAAGCAGACCCCGGTCACCGCACCCCTGGTCGATGAATACCCCGCAGTGTTGGCGTGGTATCAGCGCGTCGTCGGCTTTGGGCACGGAGCGGCGAGTGAGCTGAGCTCGGCAGACGCCGTCGAAATCGCGCGCGCCGCCACACCCGCGCCGCTACCGGTTGAGGCGTTCAGCGATCCGAATGGTTTCCAGGCGGGCCAGCAGGTGAGCGTGTCGGCGGTGGACTATGGGGTGAACCCGGTTCACGGCGAGTTGATGTTCAGTGGCCGTGAAGAAATCATCCTGCGTCGCGAGGATGAGCGCGCAGGCGTGGTGCATGTGCACTTCCCGCGCTACGGCTTTCGTATCGAAAAGCGCTGAGTCATTTCAGCGCGGCAAGAATCTCTTGCGGCGAAAATCCTCTGATCAACGTGCCGTTCACGTCGATCAGGGGGATCCCGCGACCACCCAGCGCCTCGTATGCCTTGCGGCCTTCCTTGGACTTCTCGATGTCGTACTCGGTATAGGGAATGCCCTTGCTGTCCAGGAAGCGTCGTGTCTGTTTGCAGTAGCCGCACCAGTCGGTGGCATACAGGGTGACCCTGGCGTTGCTCTGGACCTGCGCCGAGACGGCAGGGTCGGGGTGGACAAGGTTTTGGATCTTGCCCCAGTTCTGGTAGACCACGACCACCAGCAGGATCAACACGAACTTCTTGAGTGTGCGCACGAACATGCGGTCAGCGCCTTTTGAGCTGGTCGGTGAGCTGCGTGGGCAGGCCCTTGATGATCAGCGTGCCTTTCTCTTCGTCGTACTCGATCTTGTCGCCTAGCAGGTGCGCTTCAAAACTGATCGACAGGCCTTCGGCGCGGCCGGTGAAGCGGCGGAACTGGTTGAGCGTGCGCTTATCGGCCGGGATCTCAGGCGACAGGCCGTAGTCCTTGTTGCGGATGTGCTCGTAGAACGCGCGCGGGCGGTCTTCGTCGATCAGGCCGGAGAGTTCTTCCAGGGCGATCGGCTCGCCCATCTTGCTCTGGCTGCTGGCGTAATCGACCAGCGCCTTGGTTTTCTCGCGGGTCGATTCTTCCGGCAAGTCTTCGCTTTCGACGAAATCACTGAAGGCCTTGAGCAGCGTGCGGGTTTCGCCCGGGCCGTCGACGCCTTCCTGGCAGCCGATGAAGTCGCGGAAGTATTCGGAGACCTTCTTGCCGTTCTTGCCCTTGATGAACGAGATGTACTGCTTGGAGGCCTTGTTGTTCTGCCACTCGGAGATGTTGATCCGCGCCGCCAGGTGCAGCTGGCCCAGGTCCAGATGCCGCGACGGCATGACGTCCAGCGCCTCGGTCACGGCCACGCCTTCACTGTGGTGCAGCAGGGCGATGGCCAGATACTCGGTCATGCCTTGCTGATAGTGGGCGAACAGCACATGGCCGCCGGTCGACAGGTTGGATTCTTCCATCAGCTTTTGCAGATGCTCGACGGCCACACGGCTGAATGCGGTGAAGTCCTTGCCGTCGTCCAGGTATTCCTTCAGCCAGCCGCTGAACGGGTGCGCGCCCGACTCCGGATGAAACAGGCCCCAGGCTTTCCCTTGTTTGGCGTTATAGCTCTCGTTGAGATCGGCCAGCATGTTCTCGATGGCCTGGGACTCCGCAAGTTCAGAATCTCGAGCGTGGAGGACTGCAGGCGTACCGTCGGGTTTCTTGTCGATCAGGTGAACGATGGCATGACGGATCGGCATGGATTTCTCGGCGACTGAAGTGGACTGAGACAGGGCAAGCATGGCCCGTGCGAAAGGCGCCAAGTGTACCGCAGACTGGCTCGGCGCGTGCTGGCGACGCCTGAAACAGGGCGCCATGACCATTAATATGACTTTTTTATGCCGCAATCGCGATAAAGCTGACCAAATGGCTAGGTAGGTGCGGATATTTGCTTGGCTCTGTGCTAGTTTTGCCCGGTCTTGCGCACTGAAGCGCGCCAAGCACGCAGTTTGTGGGCGTTCGGCCGAACCAAAGGCCGTTTTAGGTATCTACATTTCGCGCCTGTACACACTCTGCAAACCATATGAATTTGATAGGGAAGGAACACCACCATGGCTCTGACTAAAGACCAATTGATCGCCGATATCGCAGAAGCTATCGACGCGCCTAAAACCACCGCGCGCAACGCTCTCGACCAATTGGGCCAAATCGTCGCTGACCAACTGGAATCCGGTAGTGAAATCACTCTGCCAGGCATTGGCAAGCTGAAAGTCACCGAGCGCCCAGCGCGCACCGGCCGTAACCCTTCGACTGGCGCTGCCATCGAAATCGCTGCCAAGAAAGTCGTCAAGTTTGTTCCAGCCAAAGTGCTGACTGACTCGGTCAACAAGTAAGCGAAAACGCTGCTTGTAGGGAGAACCGTGTAACGGAGTGATCCGGACACGGTTTTTTTGTGCCTGCTGTTTGGCTCAGCGAGCGGCCTGCGCCCAGCGCTCGGCACGCCACGCGGCCTGCTGCGTCTTGTCGTGGAACGTCCAGGCGACGAAGCGGCTTTGCTTCTGCCCTTGTGACATTTCGACCACGCGGCTTTCAACGGCGCCGGCTTTTTTCAGCGTGCTCTCGATCAGTGGCAGGTTGGACGCCTTGGACACCAGCGTGCTGAACCACAGCACCTGTTTTGGCACCTGAGCGCTTTCAATGATCAGCTGCGAGACGAAACGCGCCTCTCCCCCTTCGCACCACAATTCCGCCGCCTGCCCCCCGAAGTTCAGCACCGGCAGTTTGCGCTTGGGATCGGCCTTGCCCAGCGCGCGCCATTTGCGCTGACTGCCGCGCAAGGCCTCTTCGGCAGAAGCGTGGAAGGGCGGGTTGCACAGGGTGATGTCGAAGCGCTCGTCGGCCTGCAGCAGCCCGACCAGAATGTGCTTGCGATCGTTCTGTTGGCGCAGGCTGATGGCCTTGCCCAGGGCGTTGGCCTTGACGATTGTGCTGGCCGAGGCGAGGGCGATCTTGTCGATGTCCGAGCCCACGAAGTGCCAGTCGTATTCGCTGTGGCCGATCAGCGGGTAGATGCAGTTGGCACCAGTGCCGATGTCCAGCGCCTTGATCGCTGCGCCGCGAGGAATCATGCCGTCATTGTGCTCGGCCAGAAGGTCGGCGAGAAAATGCAGGTAATCAGCGCGACCAGGGATAGGCGGGCAGAGGTAGTCCGCCGGGATATCCCAATGAGCGATGCCGTAGAACGCCTTGAGCAGCGCGCGGTTGAACACACGCACGGCCGCTGGATTGGCGAAGTCGATGCTTTCCTTGCCATAGGGGTTGGTGATCACGAACGTGCCCAGTTCCGGGCTGCTCCTGATCAGGCGCGGGAAGTCGTAATGGCCCTGATGACGATTGCGCGGGTGCAGGCTGGCCTTCTCGCGAGGGGCGGCGGGCTTGGCAGCTGTGGCCGGCTTGGGCTTTTTGCGCGGCGGTTTGGGATGCTCGGGCTTGGTCATGACGAATTCAATTATCAAGAGAACGCAAAACCCTGTAGGAGCGCGCTTGCCCGCGATGACGGTGCGTCAGTCGGCTCATCGCTTTCTGACACTCTGCTATCGCGGGCAAGCGCGCTCCTACAGGGTTCGTGTGAGTCAGCCAGCCCGATGATTGGGCTGGCCGATTCGATTTTTACAAACTGGCAATCCGTGCGTGCTGTTCGGCCAGTTTGCTCAGCGCCTGTTCGGCCTCGGTCAGCTTGGCGCGTTCCTTGGCGATGACTTCAGGCGGCGCTTTGTCGACGAACGAGGCGTTAGAGAGCTTGCCACCCACACGCTGCACTTCGCCTTGCAGACGCTGGATTTCCTTGTCCAGACGTGCAAGTTCGGCACCCTTGTCGATCAGGCCGGCCATCGGCACCAGCACTTCCATCTCGCCCACCAGAGCGGTGGCGGACAGCGGTGCCTCGGCGCCAGCAGCCAATACGGTGAACGATTCGAGCTTGGCCAGCTTCTTGAGCAGGTGCTCGTTTTCGTTCAGGCGACGCTGGTCTTCGGCGCCGACGTTCTTGAGGAACAGCTGCAGCGGTTTGCCCGGGCCGATGTTCATCTCGCCACGGATGTTACGCACGCCCAGCATCAGGCCCTTGAGCCATTCGATGTCGCCTTCGGCGGCGGCATCGATGCGCGCCTCGTTTGCCACCGGCCACGGCTGCAGCATGATGGTTTTGCCTGAGCTACCAGCCAGGGGCGCCAGGCGCTGCCAGATTTCTTCGGTGATGAACGGCATGAACGGGTGAGCCAGACGCAGGGCGACTTCCAGCACGCGAACCAGGGTGCGACGGGTGCCGCGCTGACGCTCGATTGGTGCGTTCTCGTCCCACAGAACCGGCTTGGACAGCTCCAGGTACCAGTCGCAGTACTGGTTCCAGATGAACTCGTACAGCGCTTGCGCGGCGAGGTCGAAACGGAACTGATCCAACTGGCGGGTCACTTCGGCTTCGGTGCGTTGCAGCTGGGAAATGATCCAGCGATCCGGCAGCGACAGTTCGACTTCTTCGCCGTTCTGGCCGCAGTCCTCGCCCTTGTCCAGCACGTAGCGCGCGGCGTTCCAGATCTTGTTACAGAAGTTGCGATAGCCTTCGACGCGACCCATGTCGAACTTGATGTCGCGACCGGTGGACGCCAGCGAGCAGAAGGTAAAGCGCAGGGCGTCAGTGCCGTAGCTGGCGATGCCGTCAGCAAATTCGGCGCGGGTCTGCTTCTCGATCTTCTTGGCCAGTTGCGGCTGCATCATGCCGCTGGTGCGTTTCTGCACCAGGGCTTCGAGTTCGATACCGTCGACGATGTCCAGCGGGTCCAGTACGTTGCCCTTGGACTTGGACATTTTTTGGCCCTGACCGTCGCGCACCAGACCGTGTACATAGACGGTCTTGAACGGGATCTGAGGGGTGCCGTCTTCGTTCTTCACCAGATGCATGGTGAGCATGATCATCCGGGCGACCCAGAAGAAAATGATGTCGAAGCCGGTGACCAGCACGTCGGTCGGGTGGAAGGTTTTCAGGAACTCGGTCTGCTCAGGCCAGCCCAGGGTGGAGAAGGTCCAGAGGCCCGAACTGAACCACGTGTCGAGGACGTCGTTGTCCTGTTGCAGCGCGACGTCCGGGCCCAGGTTGTGCTTGGCACGGACTTCGACTTCGTCGCGACCGACATACACCTTGCCGGATTCGTCGTACCAGGCCGGGATACGGTGGCCCCACCAGAGCTGACGGCTGATGCACCAGTCCTGAATGTCGCGCATCCAGGAGAAGTACATGTTTTCGTATTGTTTCGGCACGAAGGCGATGCGGCCGTCTTCAACGGCAGCGATGGCAGGCTCGGCCAGCGGCTTGGTCGATACGTACCACTGGTCGGTCAGCCACGGCTCGATGACGGTGCCGGAGCGGTCGCCTTTCGGCACCTTCAGCGCGTGATCGTCGACGCTGACCAGCAGGCCCGCGGCGTCGAACGCAGCGACGATCTGCTTGCGCGCTTCGAAGCGGTCCAGGCCTGCGTATTCAGCCGGCAGGGCGCCGTCGATGGATTCGTTCAGCGTGCCGTCGAGGTTGAACACCTGAGCGGCGGCCAGCACGTTGGCGTTCTTGTCGAAGATGTTCAGCAGCGGCAGGTTGTGGCGCTTGCCGACTTCGTAGTCGTTGAAATCGTGGGCCGGGGTGATCTTCACGCAGCCTGTGCCGAATTCGGGGTCGCAATAGTCGTCGGCGATGATCGGGATGCGACGACCTACCAGCGGCAGCTCGACAAACTTGCCGATCAGTGCCTTATAGCGCTCATCGTTCGGGTTCACGGCGACGGCGGCGTCACCGAGCATGGTTTCCGGGCGAGTGGTGGCGACGATCAGGTAGTCCTGACCTTCAGCTGTCTTGGCGCCGTCAGCCAGGGGGTAGCGCAGGTTCCACAGATGGCCTTTCTCGTCGTGGTTTTCCACTTCGAGGTCGGAAATTGCGGTGTGCAGCTTGGTGTCCCAGTTGACCAGACGCTTGCCGCGGTAGATCAGGCCGTCTTCATGCAGGCGCACGAAGGCTTCTTTAACGGCTTCGGACAGGCCGTCGTCCATGGTGAAGCGCTCACGGCTCCAGTCCACGGAGGAGCCCAGGCGGCGGATCTGACGGCTGATATTGCCGCCGGACTGATCCTTCCACTCCCAGACTTTTTCGAGGAATTTTTCCCGACCCAGATCGTGGCGATTCTGGCCCTGGGCTTCGAGCTGACGCTCCACCAGCATCTGCGTGGCGATACCGGCGTGGTCAGTGCCCGGCTGCCACAGGGTATTGCGACCCTGCATGCGGCGGAAACGGATCAGGGCGTCCATGATCGCGTTGTTGAAACCGTGGCCCATGTGCAGGCTGCCGGTGACGTTCGGCGGCGGAATCATGATGGTGTACGAGTCGCCCGCGCCTTGCGGAGCGAAGTAGTTTTCGGACTCCCAGGTCTGGTACCAGGAAGTTTCGATGGCGTGCGGCTGGTAGGTCTTGTCCATGCGCGGCGGGAACCTGATCTGCTTTGAGTCGGAAAAGCCGGTCAGTATAGCCACAGGGGCAGCGGCAAGCCACAAGCTGTAAGCCGCAAGCTTATGAGTGGCTACTTGACGGGATTGGATCGTCTGTAGGAGCGCGCTTGCCCGTGATGGCGGTGCCTCAACCGACACGGTGTCGCAGACAAAATGCAATCGCGGGCAAGCGCGTGCCTACTTGCAGCTTAAAGCTTGCCGCTTGTAGCTGCCGTGACCAGCCGCTCAAGCCGTGCTTGGAGCCGACGCTTGATTTCGTTCTCGATGTGCGGGGCGAAATCGCCGATCACGTCTTGCATGATCAATTGCGCGGCGGCACGCAGCTCGCTGTCCAGATGCAACAGGTCGTCGGGGTTCGGTGCACGGGGGGCTTGCGGCTCAGGCGCAGGCGCGGCAGGCGCTGGCGGCGCGAGGGCGGGTGCAGGCTCGGTTGTCAGCAGCGCAGCGGCCTCGGCATGGGCCTCGTGTTCATCAGCGGGCACAACCTGACCGCTGACCACATCGAACAGCAGAGGAATCTGGCCTTCGCCGGTCACCGTGTCGGTCAGCAGCGGCGGTTGCAGCGTGTCGTCACCCAGTAGCTGGCGGATCGACTCCAGATCGTCCAGCAGGTGTGCGGAATCTTTCAGGGTTTTTTGATTATCCATCGTGTACTCAAAAACGCTGCAATCGGTGATTTTGCAGAGGATAGCCCTGTTCACGGTAGAAGCGAAAACTCTCTCTCGCTGCCTGCCGGATGGCGGGGTCTTCCACAACGATCTCCGCGATGCGTGCGAATTGTTTGAAGAATTCGGGGATGCGCAGGTTCAGATTGACCAACAGATCCTGATGTTGGGCACAGTCGTTGCCGATGCCCAGTGCCACCGGGGCATCATGATCGTCTTCGATCGGGCCGTGAGGCACAAAGGTTTCGCCCTTGAAACGCCACAGGCGGGCGTCCAGTTCGGCACGCTGCTCGGCGTCGCTGCAATGCAGATAGACGCGATGGCCAAGGCGCCAGGCCTTGTCGGTCAGCTTGCAGGCGAAGTCCAGACGCATCATCGGATCGGCGGTGGGCAGGACATAGAAATCGACTTGGGTCATGAAAATTCCAGAGCGTGAAACAGGCCGGGCCCGTTCAGTGAAAACGGGCCCGGCGTGCCTCAGGGCGTATCAAACGCCCGCGCGGTCGAGCAGATATTGAGTCAGCAGCGGAACCGGACGGCCAGTGGCGCCCTTGTCCTTGCCACCGCTCAGCCATGCGGTGCCAGCGATGTCCAAGTGCGCCCATTCGAACGCCTTGGCGAAGCGCGAGAGGAAGCAGGCCGCCGTGATCGTGCCGGCTTTAGGGCCGCCGATGTTGGCGATGTCGGCGAACGGGCTGTCCAGTTGCTCTTGATATTCGTCGAACAGCGGCAGTTGCCAGGCGCGGTCGTCGGCACGTTTGCCGGCGTCCAGCACCTGATTGATCAGCGCGTCGCTGTTGCCCAACAGGCCCGAAGTGTGACCACCCAGCGCCACGACACAAGCGCCGGTCAGGGTGGCAATGTCGATCACGGCCTGCGGCTTGAAGCGTTCGGCGTAGGTCAGGGCGTCGCACAGCACCAGACGGCCTTCGGCGTCGGTGTTGAGGATTTCGACAGTCTGGCCGCTCATGGTCTTGACGATGTCGCCCGGACGCGTCGCGTTGCCGCTCGGCATGTTTTCAGCGGCAGCAATGATGCACACCAGGTTGATCGGCAGTTGCAGCTGCAGCACGGCGTTCAGGGTGCCGAACACGCTGGCCGCGCCGCACATGTCGAACTTCATCTCGTCCATGCCCAGGCCAGGTTTGAGGCTGATGCCGCCGGTGTCGAAAGTGATGCCCTTGCCGACCAGCACGAAAGGCTTTTCGCTTTTCTTGCCGTTGTTGTACTGCATCACGATCAGGCGTGGCGGTTGAGCGCTGCCCTGACCGACCGCCAGGAATGAGCCCATGCCCAGATCGGCGATTTTTTTCTCGTCAAGGACTTCGACCTTCAGGCCTTTGTTGGCTTTGCCCAGCGCCTTGGCCTGTTCGCCCAGGTAGGTCGGATGGCAGATGTTCGGCGGCAGGTTGCCCAGGGTGCGGGTCACGGCCATGCCGGCAGCGATGGCCTGTGCGTGCTTGGCGGCGCGCTCGACGTCGGTGACGCTGGACTTGGCGGTCAGCAGGGTAACCTTCTTCAGCGCACGCGGGTCGGCTTTCTGGCTCTTGAACTGATCAAAGACGTATTCGCCATCGGCCAGGGTTTCCACCAGCAGGCGGTTCTTGCCGTAGGTGTCGCGACCTTTGACGTTCAGGTGGTCCAGCGCGAAGGCTGCATCGGTGCCGCCCAGGCTTTTAAGAGTGTTCAGCACGCCGCTGATGATCTTGCGGAACTGACGGTCGCCCAGCTCAGGCTCTTTACCGCTGCCGACCAGCAGAACGCGCTCGGCCTTGAGGTTCGGCAGGCTGTGCAGCAGCAGGCTCTGGCCCACTTTGCCCGACAGGTCGCCGCGCTTGAGCACAGCGCTGATGGCGCCGCCGCTCAGGGTATCGATACTTTGTGCAACATCGCTCAGGGTACGGCCTTCGCCCACGGCAACCACCAGCGTGGCGGTCTTCAAGGTTTCTGCACTGACGCTCTTAACAACCAATTCCATGTCGGGGTCCCCGAATAAACTGTGGTTTATCGCAAAATGAATGCGCGGCCAGACGGGCTGCGATGACCTGCAGCAGCGTGCTCGCGGCAAGGCCCGCAGTTTGACCCCGGCTTGGGACCCCTGACAACCCCGTTAGCACTCGCGTACTTGCATTGGTTACAGAACTATCCGGCGCGCTCAGTGACAGACACACTCAATCACAGGATAATGCCGCATATTTTTTCGAGGGTACGCAGTCGCGCGCGCCCTGATTGACCCATTTCCTTGTCAGGCTGCCTGAGCGTGACAACCCTGGAGTGTCTGGTTTGATTGTCTTCCGTTACCTGTCCCGAGAAGTGCTGGTTACCTTGAGCGCTGTGAGTGCCGTGCTGCTGGTAATCATCATGAGTGGTCGCTTCATCAAGTATCTGGCCCAGGCTGCCTCCGGTGCACTCGATCCGGGCGTGCTGTTTCTGATCATGGGCTTTCGTCTGCCGGGTTTCCTGCAGTTGATCCTGCCGCTGGGCCTGTTCCTGGGCATCCTGCTGGCGTACGGGCGGCTGTATCTGGAAAGCGAAATGACCGTACTGTCGGCCACCGGCATGAGCCAGCAGCGCCTGCTGTGGATGACCCTGGCGCCTGCCGCGCTGGTGTCGCTGCTGGTGGCCTGGCTGAGCTTCAGTCTGGCTCCGCAGGGCGCGACCCAGTTCCAGCTGCTGATCAACAAGCAGGATGCAATGACCGAATTCGACACCCTGGTGCCGGGGCGTTTCCAGCTGTTGCGTGACGGCAGCCGGGTGACCTACACCGAGACCATGACGGACGATCGCATCAACCTGGGTGGCGTGTTCATTTCCGAAAAGAAGCTGGACGAGAAAAAGGACCACGGCATCACCGTGCTGGTGGCCGAGAAGGGCAAGCAGGAAATCAGGCCGGACGGCTCTCGCTACCTGATCCTCAACAACGGTTATCGCTATGACGGCAACCCGGGTCAGGCCGATTACCGCGCGATCAAGTACGACACCTACGGTGCACTGCTGCCCAAGCCGGACATCAGCGACGAGATCACCGACCGTGACGCGATCCCGACCAGCGAGCTGTTCTCCGGCGAAGATTCCCTGCGCAACCGCGCCGAGCTGCAGTGGCGTACCTCGTTGCCGATTCTGGTGTTCATCGTGACGCTGATGGCCGTTCCGCTGTCGCGCGTCAACCCGCGTCAGGGCCGCTTCCTCAAGTTGCTGCCAGCCATTCTGCTGTACATGGCCTACCTCACCATCCTGATTGCCGCCCGTGGCGCCCTGGAGAAGGGCAAGATCCCGGCTGCGCTGGGCCTGTGGTGGGTGCACGCGATCTTCCTGATCATCGGGCTCGGATTACTTTACTGGGAGCCGTTGCGCTTGAAGATGGCGAGTCGCCGCAGTGTGTCGGAGGTGGCTCATGGTTAAGCTCGATCGCTACATCGGTAAAAGCGTGTTCATGGCGATCCTCGCCGTATTGGGCATCATCCTGGGGCTGGCGTCGCTGTTCGCCTTCATCGACGAAATGGCCGACATCAGCGACACCTACACCTTCTGGGACGCGGGCAGCTTCGTGGTCATGACCGCGCCGCGCCGCCTCTACGACATGCTGCCGATGGCGGCGCTGATCGGCTGCCTGATCGGCTTGGGCGCGCTTGCCAGCAGCAGTGAGCTGACCATCATGCGAGCGGCGGGTGTGTCCATCGGCCGTATCGTCTGGGCGGTGATGAAGCCGATGCTGGTGCTGATGGTCGCGGGCCTGTTGATCGGCGAGTACGTTGCGCCCGTCACCGAAGCGTCGGCTCAGGCCGCTCGCTCGCTGGCTCAGGGCACGGGCGACGCACAGAGCGCTCGTCATGGCCTGTGGCACCGCCAGGGGGATGAATTCATCCACATCAACACCGTGCAGCCCAATGGCCTGCTGTATGGCGTGACGCGCTATCGCTTCGACGATCAGCGCCACATGCTCAGCGCCAGTTTCGCCAAGCAGGCCAACTACAAGACCGATTACTGGGAGCTGAAAGACGTCTCCACCACGCTGTTCCATGAAGGCCGTACCGAAGTGGTAACTGCCCCGGACGAGCGTTGGAACATCTCCCTGAGCCCGCAGTTGTTGAGCACCGTGGTGTTGCCGCCGGAGTCGCTGTCGATGACCGGCCTCTACGGCTATGCGCATTATCTGGCAGATCAGGGCCTGGCCAATGGTCGCTATTGGCTGGCGTTCTACACCAAGATCCTGCAGCCGCTGGTGACCGTGGCTTTGGTGCTGATGGCCATCTCGTTCATCTTCGGCCCGCTGCGTTCGGTCACCTTGGGTCAGCGGGTTTTCACCGGGGTGCTGGTGGGCTTCACCTTCCGTATCGCGCAGGACCTGCTCGGCCCGTCGAGTCTGGTGTTCGGCTTCTCGCCGCTGTTCGCGGTGCTGGTGCCGGCCGGGATCTGCGCATTGGCAGGGATCTGGTTGTTGCGTCGCGCAGGTTGATCGTCAGACTGAATTGAAGAGGCCGACCTCAGGGTCGGCTTTTTTGTGGGCTATTTCTTCTGCTTCGGAATCCGCACCAATTGAGTTTCGGAGTACATGTCGTGCCAACTGCGCTTGTGCTTGTCGAACAGGCTCCAGAAGAAGCCTAGCCCGATACACAGCCACGATGCGATCGCCACGACAAAACGCAACAAGGCCTGCCACAGGCTGATGCCGGTGCCGTCCGGATTCTGCACACGAATGCCCCAAACCTGCATGCCCAGAGTCTGGCCGGCGTGGGTCCAGAACTTGGCGAAAAAGGCGAACAGGGCGAACAGCAGAATGGTGGAGAGTAGCGGATCGCCGTCCAGCGCCCCGGATTCGGAGAGCTGGCGCAGTCTTACCTCGCCGACAAAACCCATCCAGACGAGCTTGTAAATAAAGGTGGTGACCATCAACAGGGCAACGCACAGCAGGGCGTCATAGAAGATGGCAGCAAGGCGTCGCCCGAGGCCTGCAGGGGGGAAATCGCCTTGAGGGCGTAAGGCGTGCTTGGGCATAAGCGTTGTCTGCTTCAGGAACTTGGCTACAAGCTTAGGCAGTTTGCGCAATGGCAGGCATAAAAAAGCCCCTGATGTTGCCATCAGGGGCTTTTCGTTTTTGCGACTTAGCCTTCGGCTTGGACTTCGTCAGCTTGCATGCCTTTCTGGCCTTGCACTGCAACGAAAGTAACTTTCTGACCTTCTTTCAGGCTCTTGAAGCCGTTGCCCTGAATAGCGCGGAAGTGGACGAACAGATCCGGACCGCTCTCTGGAGTGATAAAACCAAAACCTTTCTCGTCGTTAAACCACTTAACGGTACCGCTCTGACGTTGAGACATTTTCTTATTCCTTGAAGCATAAATTAATGACAGCCCCTTTCACACGAAAGAGTACTGGGCTGGTTGCAGGAAGAAGAAACGTAGAGCGGGATGTAGCATTGCTTTTGGCGCTACTGCCCAGGTCACGATCCCAGCGACCCATGCAAACACAGTTGAGAAACTCTACGCTAACTCTCGCAGAAAAAACAAGCCCCGGATAAGCCCGGTTTCAGGGGCTTTCGGCCACTTTTTGAAAACTTTAACCAAGCGGCGGTGATCGATAGTTTTTACTGTTGAGTGCTGTTGGAAAGTGCAGTTTTCTGACAGTTTCGTTGCTGTTTCTCAAGCGCCAGACTGCGGCACGCGAAGAGCGTTCTGCACTGTTGCGGTGCCGCATTGTTTTGACGTCAAGGTCAGCCACGGAAGTAACGTGGCGCAACGAAAGGCATTTTACTCACGCGCATCGGGACTTTCTTGCCACGTACGATGGCAAACACCGGCGTTTCAAGTGCGGTGAATCCCGCGTCAACGTAGCCCATCGCCAGCGGTGCACCCAGGGTCGGACCAAAGCCTCCGCTGCACACGGTGCCAATGATCTGGTCATTACCGTCGACGATTTCAGCACCTTCGCGCACCGGCGTGCGCTCCTGCGGCAACAGGCCCACACGCTTGCGCGCTGCACCGCTTTGGTGCTGGGTGAACACTTGCTCGGCGCCCGGGAAACCACCGGCACGTGCGCCATCGGCACGACGCACCTTGGAAATGGCCCACAAAAGGCTGGCCTGAATCGGCGTCGTCTCGGTATTCATGTCGTGGCCATACAGGCACAAGCCGGCCTCAAGACGCAGCGAATCGCGGGCGCCGAGGCCAATCGGGGCGACTTCAGGCTCGGCCAGCAGGCGCCGTGCCAGGGATTCGGCTTGATCGGCAGGGACGGAAATTTCGTAACCGTCTTCGCCGGTGTAGCCCGATCGACTGATGTAGCAGTCGATGCCGTCGATGTTCGCGGTGGTGTACTGCATGAAGGTCATTTTGGCGACCTCCGGGGCCAGACGCGCCAGGGCCGTTACCGCCTGAGGGCCTTGCAGGGCCAGCAGGGCGCGCTCCTCGAACAGCGGCTGGATCTCGCATTGGTCGCCAATGTGCTTGCGCAGGTGCGCGAGGTCTTCGTTCTTGCAGGCGGCGTTGACCACCAGCATGAGCTGATCGTTGCCCAGATTGGCGACCATCAGGTCATCGAGGATGCCGCCGGTTTCGTTGGTGAACATCGCGTAGCGCTGCATGCCCACTGGCAGGTCGATGATGTCCACCGGAACCAGGGTTTCCAGGGCTCTAGCGGCGTTGGCGCCGGTCAGCAGAATCTGGCCCATGTGCGACACGTCGAACAGGCCGGCCTGATCGCGGGTGTGCAGGTGCTCTTTCATCACCCCGGCCGGGTATTGCACAGGCATGTCGTAGCCCGCGAACTCGACCATTTTCGCGCCCAGCTCACGGTGCAGGGCGTTGAGTGGGGTTTTCAGCAATTCTGTGGACATCGATGACTCCTTCAATGCATGTGCGGGCTCGTGGTGTCGATCGCACGCGGCCCGATGAAATGGTGGCTGGTATCAGCACTCGATAATGTTCACGGCCAGCCCGCCACGGGCTGTTTCCTTGTATTTGCTTTTCATGTCGGCGCCGGTCTGGCGCATGGTGCGAATGACTTTGTCCAGCGACACGAAGTGCTGGCCATCGCCGCGCAGGGCCATGCGCACGGCGTTGATCGCCTTCACCGAGCCCATGGCATTGCGTTCGATACAGGGCACCTGCACCAAGCCGCCGATGGGGTCGCAGGTCAGGCCCAGGTTGTGTTCCATGCCGATTTCGGCAGCGTTCTCGACCTGCTGCACGTTGCCACCCAGCACTTCGCAGAGCGCCCCGGCGGCCATCGAACAGGCGACACCGACTTCACCCTGACAGCCCACTTCGGCGCCGGAAATCGACGCGTTCTCTTTATAGAGGATGCCGATGGCCGCAGCAGTGAGCAGAAAACGCACCACGCCGTCCTCGTTGGCGCCGGTGATGAAGCGCATGTAGTAATGCAGCACAGCCGGAATGATCCCCGCCGCGCCATTGGTGGGCGCCGTGACAACACGCCCGCCGTTGGCGTTTTCCTCATTGACCGCCAGCGCGTACAGGTTGACCCAGTCCAGCACCGACAACGCATCGCGCAACGCGGCTTCCGGGTTCTTGCACAGCTGACGATGCAGGGCCGCCGCCCGACGCTTGACCTTTAATCCGCCCGGCAGAATGCCCTCGTTGCGGCAGCCCGCTTCGACGCAATCCTGCATCACCTGCCAGATCTTCAGCAGGCCCGCACGGGTTTCGGCTTCCGGGCGCCACGCGCCTTCGTTGGCCAGCATCACCTGGCTGATCGATAACCCGGTGCTCGCGCAGTGGGCCATCAACTCTTTGCCGGTCTTGAAGGGGTAGGGCAGCGCGGTGCTGTCTTCGACGATGCGATCGGCGCCGGCGGCGTCTTCATCGACCACGAATCCGCCACCGACCGAGTAGTACTCGCGGCTGCGAATCTGTAGGCCAGCGGCATCGAAGGCACGAAAAATCATGCCGTTGGGATGGTAGGCCAGGGGTTTGCGGATCATCGCCAGGTGCTGTTTTTCGATGAACTCAATGTCGTGCTCACCCAGCAGGTTGATGCGCCCGCTGCCGCGAATTCGCTGCAGGCGGTCGGCCACATGCTCGGTGTCGACGGTGTCCGGGTGCTCGCCTTCCAGTCCCAGCAGCACGGCTTTGTCGCTGCCGTGCCCTTTGCCGGTTGCGCCGAGTGAGCCATACAGCTCGACTCGCACGCTCGCGGTGTGGGAAAGCAGATCGTCACGACGCAGGCCTTCGGCGAACCGCGCCGCGGCACGCATCGGGCCCACGGTGTGGGAGCTTGAGGGGCCGATGCCGATCTTGAACAGGTCAAACACGCTCAGGGACATTGTCGCCTCCGAAGGGAAAGCAGCTATGAGCTTCAAGCTTCAAGCGGCAAGTAAAGAGCTGATCGGTTTCGGACTCCAGACCGCAAGCTACAAGAAAACGCTGAGCTGCTTTTTCTTGCGGCTTGCGGCTTGCAGCTCGAGGCTGTTTTTTACGCGTAATCTTCGATCGAAGGGCACGCGCAGACGAGGTTGCGGTCGCCGAACACGTTGTCGACGCGACCGACCGGTGGCCAGTATTTACCCTCAATCAGCGAGGCAACCGGGTACACGGCCTGCTCGCGGCTGTATGGGTGGCTCCACTCGCCAACCAGCTCCGCCGCCGTGTGCGGAGCGTTTTTCAGCGGGTTGTCCTCTTTGTCCAGTACGCCGCTTTCGACTGCGCGGATTTCCTCGCGGATCTTGATCATGGCGTCGCAGAAGCGGTCCAGCTCTTCTTTGGACTCGCTTTCGGTCGGTTCGATCATCAGCGTGCCCGCCACCGGGAACGACATGGTCGGGGCATGGAAGCCGAAGTCGATCAGGCGCTTGGCCACGTCGTCGACGCTGATGCCGCTGGTGTCTTTGAGCGGGCG
This sequence comes from Pseudomonas sp. GW821-FHT02A11, assembly GCF_059421985.1. Classification (NCBI taxonomy): domain Bacteria; kingdom Pseudomonadati; phylum Pseudomonadota; class Gammaproteobacteria; order Pseudomonadales; family Pseudomonadaceae; genus Pseudomonas; species Pseudomonas sp. GW821-FHT02A11. The sequence goes on along the minus strand of NZ_JBWKWB010000018.1, from coordinate 61,336 downwards.
CAGGTCGAGGATGCACTCGTGCGCCACCAGTCCGCTGCTGCCGGTGTACAGCACTGGGTAGTGCTCTTCCAGACGGCGGGAAATGTAGTTGGCGTTGAGGATCGCCAGCTGCGAAGCGCGTTTCAGGCCTTCGCCGCCCATCATGCGGATGTACATCCAGGTGATCGGCAGGATGCTGGCGCTGCCGAAAGGCGCCGCGCAGACCGCGCCTTCCTTGCGCTCCATCTTGCCGTGCCCCGGCAGGAACGGCGCCAGATGCGATTTCACGCCAATCGGGCCGACGCCCGGGCCGCCACCGCCGTGCGGGATGCAGAAGGTCTTGTGCAGGTTCAGGTGAGAAACGTCGCCGCCGAACTTGCCCGGTGCGCAGAGGCCGACCATCGCGTTCATGTTGGCGCCGTCGATGTAAACCTGGCCGCCGTTGTCGTGAATGATGCTGCAGATTTCGCGAATGCCTTCCTCGAACACGCCGTGGGTCGAGGGGTAGGTGATCATCAGTGCGGCGAGGTGATCGCGGTGCTCGATGGCCTTGGCGCGCAGGTCTTCGATGTCGACGTTGCCGCGCGCATCGCACGCAGTCACCACCACGCGCATGCCGGCCATGTTGGCGGTCGCAGGGTTGGTACCGTGGGCGGACGACGGAATCAGGCAGATGTCGCGACGCTCATCGCCACGGCTCTGGTGATAGGCGCGAATGGCCAACAGACCTGCGTACTCGCCCTGGGAGCCGGCGTTCGGCTGCAGCGAGATCGAATCGTAACCAGTGGCCGCGCAGAGCATGGCTTCCAGTTCGTCGGTCAGTTGCTGGTAGCCAGCGCTTTGCTCGGCCGGGGCGAACGGGTGCAGGTTGCCGAACTCGGCCCAGGTCACCGGGATCATTTCGCTGGCGGCGTTGAGCTTCATGGTGCACGAGCCCAGCGGGATCATGGTGCGGTCCAGCGCCAGGTCCTTGTCGGCCAGACGACGCAGGTAGCGCATCAGCTCGGTTTCGGAGTGATAGCGGTTGAAAACCGGGTGGCTGAGGATCGGCGACTGACGCTTCAGTTCAGCAGGCAGACATGCTTCGACGCTGCTGGCCAGAGCGGCGAAATCAGGCAGAGACTGGCCGTCGGCGGCGAACAGTTTCCACAGCACTTCAATGTCGGCTTGCTGAGTGGTTTCATCCAGCGACAGGCCCAGACGCTCGGTGTCCACTTCGCGCAGGTTGATCTGCTGCGCATGTGCCTTGGCGTGCAGTTCGGCGGTTTTCGCGCCGGTGTTCAGGGTGAAGCTGTCGAAGAAGAATGCTTGCTCGACGTTCAGACCCAGCTGGCTCAGGCCTTTGACGAAAATCGCGGTCAGGTGATGCACGCGGTTGGCGATGCGGGTCAGGCCGACCGGGCCGTGGTACACGGCGTACATGCTGGCGATGTTTGCCAGCAGCACCTGCGCGGTGCAGATGTTGCTGGTGGCCTTCTCGCGGCGGATGTGTTGCTCGCGGGTCTGCATGGCCAGACGCAGAGCGGTCTTGCCAAAGCGGTCGATGGACACGCCCACCAGACGGCCCGGCATGTCGCGCTTGTAGGCATCTTTAGTGGAGAAATACGCAGCGTGCGGGCCACCGAAACCCAGCGGCACGCCAAAACGTTGCGCGCTGCCGATGGCCACGTCAGCGCCGAACTCGCCCGGTGGGGTCAGCAGGGTCAGGGCCAGCAGGTCGGCGGCGACGGCCACCAGCGCGTTGGCGGCGTGGAAACGCTCGACCAATTCGCGGTAGTCGAACACATCGCCATTGCTCGCCGGGTACTGCAGCACAGCGCCGAAGAATTCGCTGACGTCGCCCAGTTGGCTTTCGTCAGCAACGACCACTTCGATCCCCAAGGGCTCGGCACGGGTGCGTAGCACGTCGAGGGTCTGCGGGTGGCAGTGGCTGGAGGCGAAGAATTTATGGCTGCCTTTGTTCTTGCTCAGGCGTTTGCAGAAGGTCATGGCTTCGGCAGCGGCGGTGGCTTCATCGAGCAGCGAGGCGTTGGCGATCGGCAGGCCAGTCAGGTCGCTGATCAGGGTCTGGAAGTTCAGCAGCGACTCCAGACGGCCCTGGGAAATCTCTGGCTGGTACGGCGTGTAGGCGGTGTACCAGGCCGGGTTTTCCAGCAAATTGCGCAGGATCGGCGCCGGCGTGTGGGTGTTGTAGTAGCCCTGGCCGATGTAGGTCTTGAACAGTTGGTTCTTGCTGGCGATGGCCTTGATGTCGGCCAATGCGTCGGCTTCGCTTTGGCCTGCGGACAGGCCCAGCACGCTGGTGCCCTTGATCGATTCCGGGATGACGCTGGCGCTCAGGGCTTGCAGCGAGTCGAAACCCAGGGTGGCGAGCATGGCGCTTTCGTCGTCGGCGCGTGGGCCGATGTGACGGGCGATGAATTCGTTGGCAGTGCTCAATTCGATGCGATCAGTCATTTCGCGCTCCTCAGGCTTCGGCGTTGGCTTTGATCAGGCGGTCGTAGGCGTCCTGATCCAGCAATTGGCCGACAGCGGCGGCGTCGGAAGGGATAAAACGGAAGAACCAGCCCTGGCCCATCGGGTCTTCGTTGACGAGCTCAGGTTTGGCATCCAGCGCCGGGTTGATCTCGACGACTTCGCCGTTCAATGGCATGTACACGCCGCTGGCGGCCTTGACCGACTCGACGGTGGCGGCTTCTGCGCCTCGGTCGTAAGACTGTAGCTCAGGCAGTTGAACGAAGACCACGTCACCCAGTGCGTCCTGCGCGAAAGCTGTGATGCCGACTGTGACGCTGCCGTCTGCTTCGGCGCGCAGCCACTCGTGATCTTCGGTAAAACGCAACTCGCTCATGGAAACTCCCCTGAATGAAAAAACCGCTCGTCATTGGCGCAAGCGTCATGGGGTAGGTGCATAGCAAGTTTGCGGCCAACCTTGCGCGAGGCCTGTAAATCAAGGGTTTCAGCGGTTTTCGAGTTTTGCCGGCAGGGGAGGCTGTAGCGAAATCGCTACAGATATTCCGAGTTTGAAAACCGTTGTGGGATCAAGGCCTTGTCGGATGGGGATATGTGAAGGTCGTAACGATATCGTTCCGATGTATCGAATTCGTTCCATGGTGCTGCGCGAGAGGTTGTGGGAGCCGGCTTGCTGGCGAAGGCGGCGTGTCATTCACTACTGAGTTGTCTGTAAATCTGCATTCGCCAGCAAGCCGGCTCCCACAGGATTCGCGGTGTCTGCCCAATGAGTCAGGTTTTGCCAGGAATCCCGTATTTGCGAAGCCGGTGGGCAATGGCCGTGTGAGACGTCTGCAAGCGTGTGGCGAGTTGCCGGGTCGAGGGGTAATGGCTGTAGAGCTTTTCCAGCAGCGATTTTTCGAAGTCTTCCACGGCAGCTTCCAGGCTGTCGATCTCGCCATCGTTTTCGCGCGCGACCGACGTACCGGCGATGTCCAGATCGCCGATGTCCACCAACGCGCTTTCGCAAATGGCTGCCGCGCGGAAGATCACGTTTTGCAATTGCCGTACATTGCCCGGCCAACGGTTGCCGAGCAGGGCGGGGTAGGTGCCGGCCGCGAGGCGGCAAACCGGGCGCTGGATCTGGGTGCAGGCCTGCTCCATGAAATAGCGCGCGAGCAGCAGGATGTCCTGACCCCGTTCGCGCAAGGGCGGGACTTCCAGGTTAAGCACGTTCAGGCGGTAGAAAAGGTCTTCGCGAAAGGTGCCCTCGGCCACCATTTTCTCCAGATTGCGGTGGGTCGCGCTGACGATGCGCACGTTGACCTGCACCTCTTTATCGCCACCGACGCGACGAAAGCTGCCGTCATTCAAAAAGCGCAGCAGTTTGGCTTGCAGGTAGGGCGACATTTCTCCGATTTCGTCGAGAAACACCGTGCCCTGGTTGGCCAGCTCCATCAGGCCCGGTTTGCCGCCGCGCTGCGCACCGGTGAATGCGCCGGGGGCGTAGCCGAACAGCTCGCTTTCGGCGAGGCTCTCGGGCAATGCCGCGCAGTTCAGCGCCAGAAAGGGCGCGCCGTTGCGTGTGCTGACCGCGTGGCAGGCGCGAGCCACCAGCTCTTTACCGGTGCCGGTTTCGCCCTGAATCAGCAGCGGGGCGTCCAATGCCGCGACCCGTTGTGCGCGAGCTTTGAGGGTGCGTATCGGCGTTGAATCGCCAAGCAGCGAATCGAAACCTTCCGCGTGATCGTGATGCAGTGCCGACAGGCGTTCACCGATGCGGCTGGGCAGGTACAGCGTCAGCAAAGCGCCAGCGTCGGTGATCGGCGTGGCGTCCAGCAGCAGCGCCTCGCCATTGAGGGTGACCTCGCGCAGCGGCAGACGAAAGCCGTTTTCCAGCAACGCGGTTTGCAGCGCCGGATCGGAAAATAGATCGCCCACAGACTCCCCCGACGGCTCGCGGCCATACAACGCGACCAACGCGGGGTTGGCCAGCAGCACGTGACCTGCGCTGTCCAGGGCCAGCACCGGGTCGGTCATGGCGGCGAGCAGGGCGTCGAGCTGCAGGTGTCGGCGTTGGCCGGGGAGGATATCGACGACGGTAATCGCCTCCACGCCACGCACCCGGAACAGCCGGTCCTTGAGTTCTTCAAGCAACTCATGGCTCAGGGTCGGGGCGTCGATGTAGACGTTGGGCGGCACCATTTCCACGGCATCCAGGTTCAGATTTCGCGCACCGAGAATCGCCAGGACTTCCTGAGTGATGCCGACGCGGTCGATGAACGTGACGTGGATACGCATGGGGTGCAGAGAGGTTCGGGCGAAAGACGGGGGCGATTATGCCAGTAAAGAGCATCACATCGTGCGGTCGAGATAGCTCCGCTGTATCTGCTGCATACGTACCTGTGGGAGCGAATTCATTCGCGAAGGATGCTACGGCTGAAAGAGCTGCGTCGGATGCGCCGCCCTCTCGCGAATGAATTAGCCCCCACAGGCAAGGCGCTTACCTCACCTGTTGCCGTTATACGC
>NZ_JBWKWB010000018.1:0-56279 GCF_059421985.1 Pseudomonas sp. GW821-FHT02A11 | reverse complement strand
GCGAAGATCAGAAACAGATGTGCATGCAGATGTTCTCTGCGCACGCGATTCACCTGTGGGAGCGAATTCATTCGCGAAGGATGCTACGGCTGAAAGAGCTGCGTCGGATGCGCCTCCCTCTCGCGAATGAATTCGCCCTCACAGGCAAGGCGCTTACCTCACCTGTTGCCGTCATACGCGAAGATCAGAAACAGATGTGCATGCAGATGTTCTCTGCGCACGCGATTCACCTGTGGGAGCGAATTCATTCGCGAAAGATGCTACGGCTGAAAGAGCTGTGTCGGATGCACCGCCCTCTCGCGAATGAATTCGCTCCCACAGGTTAAAGCGTGCCCGCCCGCGATATTCGGCAGGCATAGTAGCGCTACTCCAGATGCTCAGGCTTCACCGCATCTCCCGACTTCATATCCAGCATTTGGCGAATGTCTTCGAACATCAGGTCGTAATCGCCATGCATGTCGTGCAAATCAACGTCTTTGGGCAGGCCGTGTTTCTCGCAGATGCGTGAGGCTTCGCTGGCGAAGTTGTAGGCCTTGTCTTTGGGCAGGTCGAACGTTTCGTTGATGCCTGTGCCGTTGATCTCGCCATCCAGCGTGAAATGCAGACCGGGGCCGGAGGCGGTCTGGCTGGCTTCGTAGCGGATATGAAGGTCGTAACCGATGTCATCCGGTTGCAGGGCGGGGCGGGCGATGTGCAGATGGCCTGGCTCGAACATGTGACTGCTCCCTCAAGAAACGATGATCGTAAGGAGCAGACCGTGGACGATGGCGGGGGTTCATCCTCGCAGGTCAGGGTCGCCCGGAAGACTCCGGGCAGCTGTCGGTCTGCGCGCCGGGTTCGGGGCGTGACCAGATCCACAGATTGACCAGCACCATGCCGGTCACCGCGAAGTAGATCCACCAGTTGTGGTTGAGCACCACCAGCATGACCACTGCACAGATCAACATCGTGACCGTCGCGCTGATCTTGGCGCTACGGGCGATGAGTTTGCCGTTGCGCCAGTTGCTCAGCATTGGGCCGAACAGGCGGTGGTTTTCCAGCCAGGCGCTCAAGCGCGGCGAGCTTTTGGTCGCAGCCCAGGCGGCGAGCAGGATGAATTCGGTGGTGGGCAGCCCGGGAATGAAGATCGCAATGATGCCGATGGCGAGGCTGACGTAGGCCAGGATGCCGAACAGGATGCGGGACAGTTTGCTGCCTTGGGGTGTGTTGGTCATGAGTCTCGGGTACGGCAGGGTGACGACGTGTTTCCAAGAGGCGATCTCTCGAAAGGCGCCCAGCTTAACAGCGCCGGGCGCCAAACGCTTCGATTCAGGCAGGTTCCGTTTCAGCAGCCGACGTATAGGCATGTTCGAGCAACACATTGAAACGTTCGAAGGCCGCGACTGCGCCTTTGTCGATCTGGCGCTCCTGCTCTTCGCTCAACGGCAGATCGTCGAGAATCCGGATGAACCGCTTCCAGCCCTCGGCACGACCACCGGCCGGCTCACCCAAGTGGCGTGCGCCAAAGGTTTCGCTGAGGTTCAGGGCCACTGCGCGCTTGATCAGAAACGCTGCGCCCAGCTTCGAGCCTTCAGACACAAACAACCAGCCCAGCGCTTCGGCCAGCGGCGGTTGCTCGACAGCGCCTGCCACGGGCGCGGGAATTGGCGTGTCCAGATCGTGCAGATCGGCTTTTGCCTGTTCGGCGCGGCAACGTTGGGGCAGGTCGCTGATCAGCTCGATCAGTTGAGGGTCGGTGTACAGCGCTTTGAGTTCCTGCTGGAACAGGTATTGGGCGCTGAGAAAACGCGTGTAACTGGCCAGGGTTTCGAACGGCGCGTTGGCTTTGACGGCCTTGTCCAAGTGTTCGTGAGGCGCGTGGGTGATCTGGTTCAGCCGCTGTGAGCGACGGATCGAGTCGGTGGACATGGGTGTCTTCCTTGGAAATTGAGGCCTTGTAGACAAGACGAGTGAGCGCGGGCAAACGCGTAAAAATCCATCTGGCGCGCAACGCTGTAGAAGCGCGCTTGCCCGCCATAGGGTCTGTCAGGCAAACATTCATTGACTGACTCACCGCCATCGCGGGCAAGCGCTTCCGCAAGGTGAGGCGCGCTGAGCGTCAGATATCCCACACCAGATTGATCGCGAAGTTGCGTCCCGGCTGGGTCAGGCGGTCCAGGCTGGCCGGTGCGGTCACGCCCGCTTCGCCGACACCGTCGTAGCCGCGCACGTCATCCCACAGCCAGTATTTCTTGTCGGCCAGGTTGTACAGGCCGCTGCTGACGGTCACGTCGTCGGTGACTTTGTAGTAGCCGGTGAGGTCCATCAGGCCAAAGCCTGGGGTCTTGAACTGGGTCGACGAGCCGTCCGGCGCATGGAAGTTGGAGTCGTCCACGCGGGTCTTGCGTTTGACCAGCGTCCAGCTCAGCAGGCCGCCGTAGTTGTCCTGCTCGTAACCCAGGCCGAACACGCCGGTCAGTGGGTTGACGCTGTTGATCGGCTGGCCGGTGTCATCGTTGCGACCGTACGCGTACGCCACCGAGCCCTGGGTGTAGAGGCCTTGCGGCGCACCGAAGCTGTCCAGATTCAGGCGGCCCTTGAGCTCAACGCCCTTGATCGTGGCGTGTTTGATGTTGTTGGACTGGAACACCGCTTCAGTCGAGGTGGCAGGCTGAATAGCGTCTTCATTAATGAAGTCGCGGTATTTGTTGTAGAACACAGCCACATCGAACGAGCCCTCATCGAAACGACCACGCAGGCCGGTTTCGTAGCTCTTGCTCTTCTCGGGTTCCAGGTTCGGGTTCGGCTCGACGACGTAGCCGGTGTTGAGGTTTTCGAAACGGCCGTAAAGCGCTTTCGCGCTTGGCGTGCGGAAGCCTTCGGCGTACTGGCCGTACCAGGCGTAGGCGTCGTCGATGGCATAGGTCACACCCAGTTTGGGCGACAGGCGATGCCATTTTTTCTCTTTGTCGTTGAACTGGCTGGGGTCGGTCAGGCTGACGGCGCGCAGGAATTCAGGCGTCGCGTGGGGGTTGAGCGTGGTGTAGTCATAACGCGCACCGGGCATGAAGGTCCAGTCGCCCCACTTGATCTGGTCCTGAGCGAACAAGGCGTAGGTGTTGATGGTCGGGTCCGGGAAATCGCTGGTCGGGGCCAGGCTGTCGGAGGCGGTCGGGCTGGTGGCACCGATGGTGCGGCAGGTGCCCAGCACGCTGGCGCAGGTCGCGGTGCCGCTGCGCTCGCCTGTGACTTTTTGCTGTTTCAGTGTGGTGCCGTAGGTCAGCAGATGCTCGGTGTCGCCGATGGCAAACGCCTTGTCCAGCTGCGCGTCGAAAATCCACTGACGTTCTTTGTAATAGGTATCGCGGGTCCGCCAGACATCGCGGCTGCCCGGCACGTAGCGCTCGATCGTGTCCTGATCGGTTTTGGCGATCTGATAGTTCAGGCTCCACTTGACGTTATCAACGAGCAGGCTGTCCAGCGCAAAGGTGTTCTGCAGACCGAAACGCTCGCGAGTGATCACGTCGTTGCCTTCGCGTCCGCGATAGAAGCCGAAGCCGCTCCCTGCGTTGAACGGCCCGCCCACTGCGCTCTTCTGATTGGTGTGGGTGTCATCCTTGAATTTTTCGTAGGTAAAGGCCAGGCGATCGCCGTCGCCGTAGTTCCAGCCCAGCTTGGCCAGCATGTTGGTGGCGCGGACATCGCCGGGGTTCGCGGCTGTGCGGCCCAGGCCGGTGCCGCCGTGTTCGCCATAGGATTCGGTTTCACGGCCGTTGCGCTGGCTGACATGCAGCAAGCCATCGAAGTCCCCCTCGCGACCGGCGACGGTGGCCGAGTTCAGCCAGCTGTTGTCGGCCGAGCTGTAACCGGTTTTCAGGCGCGCGCCGACGTCTTTGCCTGGCTTGATGATGTCGTCCGGGTCCAGGGTGTAATAACTCACTGCGCCGCCGATGGCGCTGCTGCCGTACAGGGCCGAGGCCGGGCCGCGCAGGATCTCGACGCGCTTGATGATTTCCGGGTCCACATAGTTGCGGTGGGTGTTGGCGTAGGGGCCGGAGAAGTAGTTGTCCGGCACTTCGACGCCATCGACCTGCGTCAGAATCCGGTCGCCGTCGATGCCGCGAATGTTGTAGCCGCTGGTGCCCGCGCGCTGGCCTGCGCCGCCTACGGAAACGCCGGGCTCATAGCGCGCCAGATCACGAATGTTGTTGACGTTCTGCCGATCCAGATCGACTCGGTCGCGCACAGAAACGGTGCTGGGAACCGAGTCCACCGATTGCGCCTGCCGGGTCGCGCTGACGGTCACTTGGTCCAGCGCCAGGGTGCCGGCGTTGGTGCGTTTTTCCAGCACGACGTTGTTGCTGCCCAGGTTGCGGTAACTCAGGTTGCTGCCGGCCAGCAGGCGATCCAGCGCTTTTTCCGCCGACAGGGTGCCGCTGACGCCGGGCGAGGTGACGTTCTGCGCCAGATCCGAAGACATCCCGACCTGCCAGCCCGTGACCTTGCTGAATTCGTTCAGGGCCGAGACCAGCGGCTGCTGCTTGATCGCGAACCGATAGCTGCCAGCTACGCGCACCGGTTGTTCGGCGGCGGCGATTGGCGCGCTGTGCAGACCAGCGGAGAAGACCGCGACGGTCAGCAGGGAAAGGGCGAAGTTGCGGGTGTTGCCTGGCGAGTCGGATGTGGCGGGGTTAAACGTGGACGGCATCGAGAGCGCTCCGTGTCGTGCGTGTCGTTTTCGTGTTGGCAAGTGTGTGAGTAATAGGAATCACTTGCATTGGCTAAGACGAGACGTACGACGCAGAGCTATCGCGTAAAAATAATTATTCTCAGTTGAGGATGACCAGCGCAGGCAGTTCATGCAGGCGCGCCGAGGTGATTTGTGCCAGCGAGCGGACCACGTCGACTGGGTTGTCCAGACGGTAATTGCCTGTCACCGCAACCTTATCCAGCCGCGTGTTGGCGTTGACGATCCAGCCGGGGTAGTAGCGACGCAGCTCTGTCAGCACTTCGCTCAGCGGGCAGTTATCGAAAATCAGTCGACCCTGAACCCAGGCCAGGTCCTTGTTCTGGTCGAGCTTTTCCCGATGGCCGAACCCTTCAGGACCAACGCGCAGGCTGTCGCCCGCATTGAGGCTGACCTGAGAATTGCCTGTGGTCGCCTGCACGTTAACTGCGCCGCGTTCGACCTGAATCTGCGCCACGCCGTCCAGATAGCGCACGGCAAACGACGTGCTGCTGGCGCTCATGCGCACGGGGCCAGCCTCGACCTCCAGGGGCAAGCCTTTGGCGTTTGGCACGTCGAAGAAGGCTTCGCCCTCGTAAAGCCGGGCGATGCGCTGGCGGTCGTCGAGTTCGCTGGAGAACGCAGATTTGGTATTGAGTAGCACCTTCGAGCCGTCTCCCAACTCAAGACGCTGGCGCTCGCCAGCCACGGTCAGGTGGTCGGCCTTGAGGCGCAGCGGCAGGTCGCTAAAGTTGAACAGGCCCAGTATCAGGGCGGCGGCGGTGGCCAGTGGCACCCAGTGCGGGCGCAAACGGCGCACCATCGAAGGCTTTTTCGGCGCGGCGAGGGTGAGCGCAGCGTCGAACACCGGCTGGGAATTCCAGACAGCTTCGGCCTTGGCGAAAGCCTCGCCATGGGCGGGGTCGGCGGCCAGCCACGCCTCGAAACGCGCGCGTTGCTCGGCGTCGGCGCCTTCAAGTTCGATCAGCCAGTTCAGGGCCTGATCCATGGCACTGTCGTTGGCAGGGCCAGGTGAGTGAGAGTCCGTCAAGGAGCATCCTCGGCTACACGGTATGGGGCGGGAGTTTAGCGCTACGGTCGCTGACCTTCCGCAAGATTTCTTATGAAGTCAGGATCAAGCCGCTCTCATCAGCGTTCGAGTCGGGCAGCAACGCCGACGCAAATCGCCATGATCAGCTTGAGTTCCTTTTGCACGGTGCTGGCGGAAACCCCCAGTTGCTCGGCGATTTCCAGGTAACTACAGCCGTTGAGTCGGCTCAGGGTAAAGATTTTCTGCTGGCGCGGGGTGAGCTTTTCCAGGCTGGCGTTGAGGCTCATCAAGAGACGATTGGCATGGGCGGCGTCCTCCAATGACGCATCGGGGGCGACCACGTTGTGCACATCGGCCAACGGAACGTCGTCGATGATCGTGCGCGAATGGATGCGACGGGCGCGCAAATGGTCCAGCGCGAGATTGCGCGCGGTCTGGAAGACGAAAGGTTCGAGATGATCGATGGCGCGCTCGCCCAGGGCGCGGGTCACCCGCAGGTAGGTTTCCTGCAAGAGGTCTTCGGCGGTGCTGGGGTTGCGAACCATGCGCTGCAGGGTGCGCAGCAGAATCGTTCGCCTTGCGAGGAAAACGTCATTGAAGTGCGACTGACTCACGGGGATACCCGACCAGAAATTCAGCGAATGATAATGCTTATCATCTAGCCATTCGGTCAAGGCCGTAAGTTGCAAAGAATGTGTAAATGGTGGATCGCGTGCTGCGATCAAACCTGTGGGAGTGGTTTCATTCGCGATGCAGTGGGACTGGCGATAGAGATGTATCGTCTGTACCACCGTCTCGCGAATGAATTCGCTCCCGCACGTGCTGCCCAACGCATTTGCTCCCTGACAGATCAAGGGAGGCAAGCGTCCCGTCCTACTCGGCGTTCATCAACGCCAGGCAGTTGTCGAGCATGCGGTTGGAGAAGCCCCATTCGTTGTCGTACCAGGCCAACACTTTCAGCAGACGGCCACTGACTTTGGTGTGGTTGGCGTCGAAGATCGACGACAGCGGGTTGTGGTTGAAGTCGTGGGACACCAGCGGCAGGGTGTTGTAACCCAGGATTTTCGAGTGCTGGGCAGCTTCTTTCATGATCGCGTTGACTTCTTCAGCGGTCGCATCGCGCTTGAGCTGAATGGTCAGGTCGACCAGCGACACATTGATCACCGGTACACGCACGGCCATGCCGGTCAACTTGCCTGCCAGTTCCGGCAGCACCAGGCCCACGGCTTCGGCAGCGCCGGTCTTGCTCGGGATCATCGACTGCGTGGCCGAACGCGCGCGGTACGGGTCGGTGTGGTAGACGTCGATCAGGTTCTGGTCGTTGGTGTAGGCGTGAACGGTGGTCATCAGGCCGCTTTCGATGCCCAGCTCGCGGTTCAGCACCTGGGCCACCGGTGCCAGGCAGTTAGTGGTGCACGAGGCGTTGGAGATGATCTGGTGCGATTGACGCAGCACGTCATGGTTTACGCCATAGACAACCGTGGCGTCCGCGCCTTTGGCCGGGGCCGAGATGATGACCTTCTTGGCGCCAGCGGTGATGTGTGCTGCTGCCTTGGCACGATCCGTGAACAAACCGGTGCATTCGAACACCACGTCGATCTTTTCCGATTGCCACGGCAGCTCTGCTGGATTGCGAATGGCGCTGACCGAAATGCGGTCGCCGTTGACGGTGATGCTTTCCTTATCGTGCTCCACCGTAGCGTCGAACGGACCGTGGACGGTGTCGTATTTGAGGAGGTGGGCGTTGATCTCGCTGTCACCCAGATCATTGATGGCGACGATCTGCAGGTCCTGACGATAACCTTGGGTATAGAGTGCACGTAGGACGTTGCGGCCGATGCGGCCAAAACCGTTGATTGCGATTCGGAGAGTCATACACCCATCCTCAGTGAATTTGTTGTTGGAATTACAAGATTATTCTCATAAAAATAGAAAACAAGCCTTTTTAGTGGCAGTATTTTGTTTTATCTACAAATAGAAACCCGTCTGGACATCACAACTGTCTGAAAAATCAAAGCGTTGCTGAAGCGTTTCTTCACAGCCATGATTGCCTGTCAGTTTTTGTAAGCGCCTGAACGGGTGACCCATCCGCTAGCCTGGAGTTCATGACAATGCATCCCCGCGTCCTTGAGGTAACCGAACGGCTGATCGCTCGCAGCCGTGATACCCGTCAGCGCTATCTGCAACTGATCCGGGGCGCGGCGAGCGACGGCCCGATGCGCGGCAAGCTGCAGTGCGCCAACTTCGCCCACGGCGTTGCGGCCTGCGGCAGCGAAGACAAGCACAGCCTGCGGATGATGAACGCCGCCAACATCGCCATCGTTTCGGCCTACAACGACATGCTGTCGGCGCATCAGCCGTACGAACATTTTCCTGAGCAAATCAAAAAGGCATTGCGTGAGATAGGTTCTGTCGGCCAGTTTGCCGGCGGTGTCCCCGCCATGTGCGACGGCGTCACGCAGGGCGAACCGGGCATGGAGCTAAGTATCGCCAGTCGAGAAGTCATTGCGATGGCAACGGCGGTCGCTTTGTCGCACAACATGTTCGACGGCGCGCTGATGCTGGGGATCTGCGACAAGATCGTGCCGGGCCTGCTGATGGGTTCGCTGCGTTTCGGCCACCTGCCAACGATTTTCGTACCGGGCGGGCCGATGGTGTCGGGCATTTCCAACAAGGAAAAAGCCGACGTGCGGCAACGTTACGCCGAAGGCAAGGCGACCCGCGAGGAGCTGCTGGACTCCGAAATGAAGTCTTACCACGGTCCGGGTACCTGCACGTTCTACGGCACTGCCAACACCAACCAGCTGCTGATGGAGGTCATGGGGCTGCACTTGCCGGGCGCCTCCTTCGTCAATCCGTACACACCGCTGCGCGATGCCCTGACACGCGAAGCGGCGTTCCAGGTCACGCGTCTGACCAAGCAGAGCGGCGAATTCATCCCTCTGGGAGAGATTGTGGACGAGCGTTCGCTGGTCAACTCGATTGTTGCCCTGAACGCGACGGGCGGTTCGACCAACCACACCCTGCACATGCCGGCGATTGCCCAGTGCGCGGGCATTCAGTTGACTTGGCAGGACATGGCCGACCTGTCCGAAGTCGTGCCGACCCTGACCCACGTTTATCCAAACGGCAAAGCCGACATCAACCACTTCCAGGCGGCGGGCGGCATGTCGTTCCTGATTCGCGAGCTTCTGGACGCCGGTCTGCTCCATGAAGACGTGAACACCGTGATGGGCCGTGGCCTGCGTCGCTACACCCAGGAGCCGTTCCTGGAGGAAGGCAAACTGGTATGGCGCGATGGCCCGAGCGAAAGCCTGGACGAAAACATACTGCGCCCGGTGGCGCGTCCGTTCTCGCCGGAAGGCGGCCTGCGCGTGATGGAAGGCAACCTGGGGCGCGGTGTGATGAAGGTGTCCGCCGTGGCATTGGAGCACCAGATCGTCGAGGCGCCGGCCAAGGTGTTCGAGGACCAACAGGACCTGGCCGACGCCTTCAAGGCCGGCGAGCTGGAGTGCGATTTCGTTGCGGTCATGCGCTTCCAGGGCCCGCGTTCCAATGGCATGCCCGAGCTGCACAAGATGACACCGTTCCTCGGCGTGCTGCAGGATCGCGGCTTCAAGGTCGCATTGATTACCGACGGACGCATGTCCGGCGCATCGGGGAAAATCCCGGCGGCGATCCACGTATGCCCCGAAGCGTCCGATGGTGGCCCATTGGCACTTGTGCGTGACGGAGATCTCATCCGGGTGGATGGGGTCAAAGGAACGTTGCAAGTTCTGGTCGAACCGGCAGAATTGGCGGCCAGAGAACCGGCAATCGGACGTCTGTCCCACAATGTGGGCACGGGCCGTGAGCTGTTCGGTTTCATGCGCATGGCCTTCAGCTCGGCAGAGAAGGGCGCCAGCGCCTTCACTTCGAATCTGGAGACGCTCAAGTGACATTGGCGATGGTAGGTGATATCGGCGGCACAAATGCTCGTTTTGCCATCTGGGAAGACGATCAGTTGCATTCGATCCGGGTGTTCCCGACGGTCGATTACGCCAGTCCCGAAAAGGCCCTGCTGGTTTACCTGCAGGATCTGGAGTTGCAGCTGGGTGACGTCGGTTCGATCTGCCTGGCCGTCGCGGGGCCGGTGACCGGTGACGATTTCCATTTCACCAACAGCCACTGGAAGATCAATCGCCAGTCGTTCTGCGCGGCGCTGAAGATCGACAACCTGATCATGGTCAACGACTTCACCGCCATGGCGCTGGGCATGACCCGCCTGCGCGATGACGAATACCTGACCGTGCGCCACGGCAAGGGCGATCCCAAGGGCGCTCGCGTGGTGATCGGTCCGGGCACCGGGCTTGGCGTCGGCACGCTGATCCGCACCGGCGAAAGCCACTGGACAGCGGTGCCGGGTGAGGGCGGACACGTCGATCTGCCCATTGGTACCGCCCGTGAAGCGCTGCTGTGGACGCGCCTGATGGCCGAGCACGAGCATGTCAGTGCCGAAACCATCCTCAGCGGCGCTGGCCTTTTGCTGCTGTATCAGGTCAGCTGCGCGCTGGACAACATCGAGCCTGAGCTGAAATCTCCTGCAGCAATAACTTCGGCGGCGCTCAACGGCGATCCGGTAGCCTGCGCGGTGCTCGAACAGTTCTGTGTGTTCCTCGGGCGTGTGGCGGGCAACAACGTGTTGACCGTCGGCGGGCGAGGTGGCGTGTACATTGCCGGTGGTGTGATCCCGCGCTTCATCGACTTCTTCAAACAGAGCGGCTTTAACCGCGCGTTCGCTGAAAAAGGCCTGATGAAGGATTACTTCAAGGACGTGCCGGTTTGGCTGGTGACAGCGGAATACCCGGGCTTGATGGGCGCCGGCGTGGCGTTGGATCAGGCGCTGGCTGCCCAAGGCTGATTGATGCCTCCGGACCTGTAGGAGCGCGCTTGCCCACGAAGGCGATCTTTCAGTCACCGATGTGGTGTCTGGATTTACGCATCGCGGCCAAGCGCGCTCCTACACTGTGTTATCTGTGCCCATAACAATAATTTCAGTGCCAACAAGGACGACCAAAGTGAACGCTGTCAGTAAATCGATTCTGGTGGTCGACGATGATCAGGAGATTCGGGAATTGCTGCAAGCCTACCTGAGCCGCTCCGGTTTTCAGGTGCGCACGGTAGGTGATGGCGCGGAGTTTCGTCAGGCCTTCAACGACGAGCCCAGCGACCTGCTGATTCTCGATGTCATGCTTCCCGACGAAGATGGCTTCAGCCTATGCCGCTGGGTCAGGCAGCACCCCCGTCAGCCCCATGTCCCCATCATCATGCTCACGGCCAGTTCCGATGAGGCCGATCGCGTGATCGGGCTGGAACTCGGCGCCGATGACTACATGGCCAAACCTTTCAGCCCTCGCGAACTTCAGGCCCGGATCAAGGCCCTGTTGCGCCGTGCTCAGTTCGGTCAGGAACGCGGCGGTGGCGAAGTACTTCTGTTTGACGAGTGGCGTCTGGACATGGTCAGCCATCGTCTGTTTCACAACGATGGCGAGGAAGTGATCCTGTCCGGCGCCGATTTCGCGCTGCTCAAACTGTTCCTCGACAACCCCCAGCAGATCCTCGACCGCGACACCATCGGCAACGCCACGCGAGGCCGTGAGCTGATGCCACTGGAGCGCATCGTCGATATGGCGGTAAGTCGTCTGCGTCAGCGTCTGCGCGACACCGGCAAGGCGCCGCGCCTGATTCGCACCGTGCGAGGCAGCGGTTATCTGCTGGCGGCCAACGTGCTGCCGCAAGCCAGCAACGGCTACTGACCGGCGATGGTGACTGAGAAAAACCGTCGTCTGCCGGTGCCGCGCTCGTTGCTGGGGCGCATGTTGCTGCTCACCTTGCTGGCCGTGCTGCTGGCCCAGACCCTGTCGAGCCTGATCTGGCTTTCCCAGCTGCGCGCCACGCAGATGGAAGGCCTGATCACCAGTGCCCGCAGCCTGGGGTTTTCGATGTCGGCGAGCGTCAGTTATTTCCGCTCACTGCCCGTCGCCTTTCGGCCGATGGTGCTCGATCAACTGCGCAGCATGGGCGGCACGCGCTTCTTCGTGTCCCTCAACGATCGCCCTTTGGACATGCAGGTGTTGGAGCCCACGGTGCGCAAAACCGCCGTGATCGATGTCGTGGGTCAGGTGCTGCGGCAAAACCTCGGCGCTGACCCCGATATCCTCGTGCGCTTCGTGCGCCCGGAGGACCTGCGCATCTTCAACAGCGGCCTGAAACTCGACGAGTTGCCTCGTTCCTGGGCGCATTACGCGTTGACTCTGGAACCGGTGAATCCGCCCGTACTGGTGACACAGATCGAGCTGTCGCCGGGGGAGTGGCTGTACATCGCGTCGCTTTTACCCGAGCCCTACACCATGCTCGAAGAGGAAGGCCTGCCGTCGCAGCAGGTCTGGTTCATCGCCCTGACGAGCATCTTTTTGCTGGTGTTCATCGGCTTGTTGGTGCACTGGCAAAGCGGCCCGCTCAAGCGTCTGGCCCGGGCCGCGCGGGATCTGTCGCTGGGGGCTGACGTCGAGCCCGTGGTGGAGGGAGGAGGCAGTGAGGTCATTGAAGTGACCCGCGCCTTCAACACCATGCGCGAGCGCATCAGCCGTTACCTCACCGAGCGTGGGCAGCTGTTCAGCGCGATTTCCCACGACCTTCGCACCCCGATCACACGCCTGCGCCTGCGCGTCGAGTTGCTCGAAGACGAGGTCATGCAGGCCAAGTTCACCCGCGATCTCGATGAGCTGGAGCTGCTGGTCAAGGGCGCGCTGCAGTGCGTGAAAGACACCGACATTCACGAAAACATCGAACCAGTGGACCTCAACCATGCGCTGGATTGCCTGATCGAGCCGTATCTGGGGCCCAACGGGGATGGGCGCGTCACCCTCAAGGGCAAGGCGATGTCGATGTTCTACGGCAAGCCGTTGGCTCTGCGCCGCTGCATGGGCAACCTGATCGACAACGCCATCAAGTACGGCGACAAGGCCCATCTGGTTATCGAGGACGATGCCGAGGCCTTCGTGCTCCACGTCGATGACGAAGGCCCCGGCGTTCCCGAACAGCGCCTTGAACAGGTGTTCGAGCCGCATTTCCGGCTGGCGGGCAAACAGCAGCAGGGTTACGGCCTGGGCCTGGGCATCGCCCGCAACATCGCCCACAGCCATGGTGGTGAAGTGACTTTGCAGAACCTGCGCGAGGGCGGCTTGCGCGTGACGTTGCACCTGCCACGCGCAGCTGACTGACGCGTTTGCTGGCGTCTACGCAAACCTCTGTGGGAGCGAATTCATTCGCGAGAGGCCAGTACAGCCGATGGAAATGCGTCGGATGTACAAACGTCTCGCGAATGAATTCGCTCCCATAGGGACTCAGCGTCCGTATTTGCCATTTTGCGAATGTCACCAGCCTGTGACATTCGCGCATCCCTTCGTTACCGTCCGCTCTAACCCGTTGTTTAGAATCCATGCAGCGCAAGCACCAAGACTTGCTCATGCATAACAACAATAAAGGTCAAATAGATGAATTCGATCTCCCGTCTCGCAGCACTCATTTCTCTCGCCTCGTTGTTCCCTCTGAGCGCCATGGCCGCCGATTCCAAAGGCACTGTCGAAGTTGTCCACTGGTGGACGTCTGGCGGTGAAAAAGCGGCTGTCGATGTGCTTAAAGCCCAAGTCGAAAAAGACGGCTTCACCTGGAAAGACGGTGCTGTGGCCGGTGGTGGCGGTTCGACTGCCATGACCGTTCTCAAGAGCCGCGCCGTGGCCGGTAACCCGCCTGGCGTAGCCCAGATCAAGGGCCCGGACATTCAGGAATGGGCGTCTACCGGTCTGCTCGACACTGATGTGCTCAAAGACACCGCCAAGGCTGAAAAGTGGGACAGCCTGCTGGACAAGAAAGTCTCCGACACCGTGAAGTACGACGGTGATTACGTGGCCGTTCCGGTGAACATTCACCGCGTGAACTGGCTGTGGATCAACCCTGAAGTCTTCAAGAAAGCCGGCATCGAAAAAGCCCCGACCACCCTCGAAGAATTCTACGCCGCGGGCGACAAGCTGAAAGCTGCGGGCTTCATCCCGCTGGCTCACGGCGGTCAGCCTTGGCAGGACAGCACCGTGTTCGAAGCGGTCGTGTTGTCGGTGATGGGCGTTGATGGTTACAAGAAAGCCTTGGTCGACCTGGACAACGCTGCCCTGACCGGTCCGGAAATGGTCAAGGCCCTGGCCGAGCTGAAGAAGGTCGCGACCTACATGGACCCGGACGGCAAAGGCCAGGACTGGAACCTGGAAGCGGCCAAGGTCATCAACGGCAAGGCCGGCATGCAGATAATGGGTGACTGGGCCAAGTCCGAATGGACCGCCGCCAAGAAAGTCGCAGGCAAGGACTACGAGTGCGTTGCCTTCCCGGGCACCGACAAGGCCTTCACCTACAACATCGACTCCCTGGCCGTGTTCAAACAGAAAGACAAGGGCACTGCTGCCGGTCAGCAGGACATCGCCAAGGTCGTGCTGGGCGAAGACTTCCAGAAGGTCTTCAGCATCAACAAGGGTTCGATCCCGGTACGCACCGACATGCTGGCTGACATGAACAAGTTCGGCTTCGACTCCTGCGCCCAGACCGCCGCCAAGGACTTCCTTGCCGATGCCAAATCCGGTGGCCTGCAGCCGAGCATGGCGCACAACATGGCAACCACGCTGGCCGTTCAAGGCGCGTTCTTTGACGTCGTGACCAACTTCATCAACGACCCGAAAGCTGATCCGGCTGACGCGGCGAAGAAGCTGGGCGCTGCGATCAAGGCGGCTAAATAACGCGTAGCAGCAAAGTCTGTAGGAGCGCGCTTGCCCGCGATTAGGGTGTGTCATTAAACGACCATCGTCTGATTTGACGCATCGCGGGCAAGCGCGCTCCTACAGGAGCGTGTTTGCAAACTTTACCTTCTGTACTGGATTTCCCCATGAGTTCTGTTGCTGTGTTCAGCAAAGCCTCGCCGTTCGATGCACTGCAGCGCTGGCTACCCAAACTGGTGCTGGCGCCAAGCATGTTCATCGTATTGGTGGGCTTCTACGGCTATATCCTGTGGACGTTCGTACTGTCGTTCACTAACTCGACTTTCCTGCCGTCCTATAAATTCGTGGGCCTGGCGCAATACGCACGTCTGTTCGACAACGACCGCTGGTGGGTCGCCAGCAAGAACCTGGCGGTGTTCGGCGGCATGTTCATCGGTATCAGCCTTGTCGTTGGCGTGCTGCTGGCGGTGTTCCTCGACCAGCGCATTCGTCGCGAAGGCTTCATCCGCACCATTTACCTGTACCCGATGGCGCTCTCGATGATCGTCACCGGTACGGCCTGGAAATGGCTGCTCAACCCGGGCATGGGCCTGGACAAACTGCTGCGAGACTGGGGCTGGGAAGGCTTCCGTCTGGACTGGCTGATCGACCCGGATCGCGTGGTGTACTGCCTCGTTATCGCCGCCGTATGGCAAGCCTCGGGTTTCATCATGGCGATGTTTCTCGCTGGCCTGCGCGGCGTCGACCAATCGATCATTCGTGCCGCGCAGATCGATGGCGCGAGCATGCCGAAAATCTACTGGAAGGTCGTGCTGCCCAGCCTGCGTCCGGTGTTCTTCAGTGCAGTGATGATCCTGGCGCACATCGCGATCAAGAGCTTTGACCTTGTTGCCGCGATGACCGCCGGTGGCCCGGGCTACTCGTCCGACCTGCCTGCCATGTTCATGTACTCGTTCACCTTCAGCCGCGGCCAGATGGGTATGGGCTCGGCCAGTGCGATCCTGATGCTCGGTGCGATTCTCGCGATCCTCGTGCCTTACCTGTATTCCGAGCTGAGGACCAAGCGCAATGACTAGTCTCGCTGCCAAACCATCGCTAAGCCTGAGCCGGATCGCGATCTACGCCGTGCTCATTGGTGCGGTGCTGATCTACCTGATCCCGCTGGTGGTCATGCTGCTGACCAGCTTCAAGTCTCCCGAGGACATCGGCACCGGCAACCTGCTGAGCTGGCCGGCGGAAATCACCGCCATCGGCTGGGTCAAGGCCTGGGCGACGGTCAAGGGCTACTTCTGGAACTCGATCATGATCACCGTTCCGGCGGTGCTGATCTCCACCGCCATCGGAGCCTTGAACGGCTACGTGCTGTCGATGTGGCGCTTCCGTGGCTCGCAGATGTTTTTCGGCCTGTTGCTGTTCGGCTGCTTCCTGCCGTTTCAGACCGTGTTGCTGCCGGCCTCGTTCACCCTCGGCAAGATGGGCCTGGCCAGCACCACCACCGGGCTTGTGTTCGTGCACGTGGTCTACGGTCTGGCATTCACCACGCTGTTCTTCCGTAACTACTACGTGAGCATTCCCGATGCGCTGGTCAAGGCTGCACGCCTGGACGGTGCGGGTTTCTTCACCATTTTCCGGCGGATCATTCTGCCGATGTCGACCCCGATCATCATGGTCTGCCTGATCTGGCAGTTCACCCAGATATGGAACGACTTCCTGTTCGGTGTGGTGTTCTCCAGCGGTGATTCGCAGCCCATTACGGTGGCGCTGAACAACCTGGTCAACACCAGTACCGGGGTCAAGGAATACAACGTTGATATGGCGGCGGCGATGATCGCGGGTCTGCCGACCCTGCTGGTCTATGTGGTCGCAGGCAAGTATTTCGTGCGCGGGCTGACGGCCGGCGCAGTCAAGGGGTAATCATGGCAACGCTCGAACTTCGCAATGTAAACAAGACTTACGGGGCCGGCCTTCCGGACACCCTGAAGAACATCGAACTGTCGATCAAGGATGGCGAATTCCTGATTCTGGTCGGGCCTTCGGGCTGCGGTAAGTCGACCCTGATGAACTGCATCGCGGGCCTGGAAAACATCACTGGTGGCGCGATCATGATCGGTGATCAGGACGTCAGCGGCATGAGCCCGAAGGATCGTGACATCGCCATGGTGTTCCAGTCCTACGCGCTGTACCCGACCATGAGCGTGCGCGAGAACATCGAGTTCGGCCTGAAAATTCGCAAGATGAGCCAGGCTGACATCGACGCCGAAGTCGCCCGCGTGGCCAAGCTGCTGCAGATCGAACACCTGCTCAATCGCAAGCCGGGCCAGTTGTCCGGGGGGCAGCAACAACGGGTGGCCATGGGCCGCGCACTGGCGCGTCGCCCCAAGATCTACCTGTTCGACGAACCACTGTCCAACCTCGACGCCAAGTTGCGTGTCGAGATGCGTACCGAAATGAAACTGATGCACCAGCGCCTGAAGACCACCACGGTCTACGTGACCCACGACCAGATCGAAGCGATGACGCTGGGTGACAAGGTGGCGGTCATGAAGGACGGCATCATTCAGCAGTTCGGTACGCCCAAGCAGATCTACAACGATCCGGCCAACCTGTTCGTGGCCAGCTTCATCGGTTCGCCACCCATGAACTTCATCCCCCTGCGCCTGCAGCGCAAGGATGGCCGTCTGGTTGCACTGCTCGACAGTGGCCAGGCGCGTTGCGAACTGCCGATGAGCATGAGCGATGCAGGGCTCGAAGACCGTGAGGTGATTCTGGGCCTTCGCCCGGAACAGATCGTGTTAGCGTCCGGTGATACTGCGGGGATGCCGACCATTCGCGCCGAGGTGCAGGTCACCGAGCCGACGGGACCTGACACGCTGGTCTTCGTCACCCTCAACGAAAGCAAGGTTTGCTGCCGTCTGGCGCCCGACGTCGCGCCTGCCGTGGGCGAAACCCTGACCCTGCAGTTCGACCCGTCCAAGGTGTTGCTGTTCGACGCCCAGACCGGGGAGCGCCTGGGGGCCTTGGGAAAGCCGCAGCCGACTGAGGGCATGAGCAATGTCACGCGGTTGAACCGCAACTGATTCCGGGCGCAGGAGCACTGCGTCAACGAGCACATCTGACAGGGCGATTTCTGCCGTTAAAAGAGCCCTGTCAGGCACACGAGGCAAGTGGTTACAACGCTGTTCAGAGCTAATAACAATAAAACGAGGATCTAAGGGATGAAGAAGGTAAAAGGCAAATCGCTTAACCAGTTTCGGTTGATTGGTGGGCTATCCGTGCTGGGCGCTTTGACAATGTCGGGTTCGGCATTCGCACTGGAGCCTTTCAATGCCAATGAGCACATGACTGGCGATTGGGGCGGTCTGCGCAAAGAGCTGCACGACAAGGGCTATGACTTCAACCTTGAGTACGTCGGCGAGATGGGTGCCAACGTCAAGGGGGGTTATAACAACGACAAGACCGCGCGTTACAGCGACCAGTTTGCGATCGGCACGCAAATCGACCTGGAAAAGGCCTTCGGTCTGAAGGACGCGGAATTCAAGCTGACCATTACCGAGCGTAGCGGTAACAACATTTCCAACGATCGTCTGGGCGATCCTCGGATCGGCACCCTCAGCTCCTCGCAGGAAGTCTGGGGCCGTGGTCAGACCTGGCGCCTGACCCAGATGTGGGTCAAGCAAAAGTACTTCGACGGCGCTCTGGACATCAAACTCGGCCGTATGGGCGAGGGTGAGGACTTCGGCAGCTTCCCTTGCGACTTCCAGAACCTGACGTTCTGCGGCACGCAAGCGGCCAACTACGTCAACACCTGGTACAACTGGCCTGTCAGCCAGTGGGCCGCCCGCGTGAAATACAACATCACGCCGGAAGTGTTCGCGCAGGTCGGCGTGTACGAGCAGAACCCGTCCTACCTGGAAACCGGCAACGGCTTCAAGCTCAGCGGCAGCGGCGCCAAGGGTACTCTGGTGCCGGTGGAGGTCGTGTGGTCGCCAAGCATCGGTTCGCTGCCAGGCGAATACCGTCTGGGTTGGTACTACAGCAGCCCGAGCGCCAATGACCTGGAAGACGACGTCAACGGTCAGCCGCAAGCGCTCACCGGCGCGGACTTCAAGTCCCACGGCAGCAAGCATGGCTGGTGGGTCGTGGCTCAGCAGCAGTTGACCACTATCGGCGGTGACCCTTCCCGTGGCATGAGCGTGTTCTTCAACGCCACCGTGCACGACAAGGCCACCAACTTCGTCGACAACTTCCAGAACGTCGGTCTGGTGTTCAAGGGTCCGTTCGATGCCCGTCCTAAAGACGACATCGGCGTCGGTGTATCGCGCATTCACGTGAACAGCAACGTCCGTGACCGTGCGCGTCTGCTGAATGAAGTGAACGGCGCGGCCGATTACGACGATCCGAACTTCCTGCCGATCCAGACCACCGAGTACAACTCGGAGATCTACTACGGCGTACACGTCACCGACTGGCTGACTGTGCGTCCTAACTTGCAGTACGTCATGCACCCAGGTGGTACCGACCACGTCGACAACGCCCTGGTTGCCGGCATCAAGCTGCAAACCAAGTTCTAAGTGTCACCTGCGGCGCGTACCGCTCCTGCGCGCCGCACTCTCTCTGATGTGCTTCACAAACGATCAAGGGTCGTGTGTGCTTTACGGGCAGCCTGACTGCCCGTTTTTTTTGTGTCTGACAACTCCGCTTCTGGAGCTTTTTTCTTGAGGGGATCGCATGGCTATCAGAGACACCGGGTCGCTGGAGCATCCTCTTCAGCGTTTCTTCACCGCGACAAGGCCTCAGCCGACGTTCCAGTGGGAGCGTCATCAACAGCGCGATGTACTGATCATTACGCATCCGCAATGCCAGGCCGTGTTCAGCCGTCAGGGCGCGCAACTGCTGCACTTTCAGCCGACCGGGCAGAAACCCTGGCTGTGGTGCGCATCGCAATGGCCCCAGGTCGGGGCGATTCGTGGCGGTGTGCCGGTGTGCTGGCCGTGGGTGGGGCGTCATCCGGGGGAGGGTGGCTGGCCTGCCAATGGCTGGGGGCGTCTGCTCGACTGGAAGCTGATCGACAGCCAGGCACTCGAGCAAGGCGTCACGCTGCACTGGCGCCTGAGCCTGTGGGACTGGCAGGCGGATCTATATGCGCAGCTGGGGCAGGGCATGGACCTGCGCCTGGAAACCCGCCATGAAGACAGCGAACCGTGCCAGTTCGGGCAGGCCTTGCACGCCTACTGGCGCATCAGCGATATCGGCGATGTCGCGCTGGAAGGCCTCGATGGCGCGCAGGGCTACGACGAACTCAGCCGCCGTGCCTGCGAGCAGAAGGGGCAACTGCGGGTATCGGGCAGCTGTCAACGGGTGTTCGAGCACGCTGGGGCTCTTGAGCTGCACGATGACAACTGGCAACGCCGCTTGAGCATAGACACCCATGACAGCGCCAACACCGCCGTCTGGCACCCCGGCAGCCGACCGTTGCTGGGGGTGGCCGGTCATGAAGCGATGGGGTTCGTGCGGCTCGAAGCGATGTCAGGAGCGGACGAAGGCGTGAGCCTGGCGCCAGGTCAGCAGGCCCGTTTGAGCCTGCAGGCCAGTCTGGTGGATTGAAGGGTTGGCTTGAGACCGCCACATGATGCCCTTCGGGCCTATTCGCCGGCAAGCCAGCTCCTACATTTTTTGCAACGTGCCACAGTCTGAAAGGTCGCCTTGTCCGCTTTTTGATTTCCAGGTCAAGTCAACCCAACTCATCATCCACCGGATACCGGCTGGCATTGAGGCTTTCCTTGATCTTGCGCAGGTGCGGCTGGAAGTCCACGCCACGGCGCAGGGTCATGCCGGTTGCCAGCACGTCGAGCACTGTCAGCTGGATGATCCGCGATGTCATCGGCATGTAAATGTCGGTGTCCTCGGGCAGCGGGATGTTCAGGCTCAGCGTGCTGGCTTTGGCCAGAGGGGAGCCTGCGGCGGTCAGGCCGAGTACAGAGGCGCCGTTCTCCCGGGCGATGCGCGCCACTTCTACCAGTTCGCGGGTGCGGCCAGTATAGGAAATGATCACGAACAACTCGCCGGTGTGCGCCACCGACGCCAGCATGCGTTGCATCAGCACGTCGGCATGGGCGGTCACTGCCAGATTGAAGCGGAAGAATTTATGCTGCGCATCCAGCGCCACCGGCGCCGAAGCGCCGAGGCCGAAGAAGTGAATCTGCCGGGCCTGAATCAACAGGTCCACGGCCTTGCTGATCAGGTTCGGGTCCAGTACCTGACACACGCTGTCCAGCGACGCGATGGCACTGGCGAAAATCTTGCGGGTGTAGGCTTCGGGGTTGTCGTCGGCTTCCACCGCACGGCTGACGTACGCTGCGCCGCTGGCAAGGCTCTGCGCCAATTGCAGCTTGAGCTCCGGATAGCCGCTGACGTCGAACGAGCGGCAGAAGCGATTGACGGTCGGCTCGCTGACCTTGGATGCCTGCGCCAGCGCGGCAATGCTGAAGCGCGTCGCCTGTTGGGGGTTGCTCAGAATCACCTCGGCGACCTTGCGCTCGGCCTTGTTCAATTCTTCAAGACGACTCTGGATCTGCTCCAGAAGATTGCGTACGCGGTCCATTCAAAGTCCTTCTTGGAAAGCTGTAACAGGCTGATCTTTGAGCCTTTCTGCAAAAGTTGCTCAACAGGGCCTTTAGCCTGTAGCAAAGGTGGCCTATCGTACTGAGGGCCTGTAGTGATCACCACTGTAATGTGGTGTTTGGTTAAATGTTGTGGTTATTACTACATTTGGCCTTGAGTAACGCCTTTAAAAAAGGTATTTGTAGCCTAACTTGATAAAAGAACCAACATTATGCTCTCGATTACGGTTGAACCGTGCACTTTTGCCTTGTTCGGCGCCCTGGGCGACCTGGCTGTGCGCAAACTGTTTCCTGCGTTGTACCAGCTGGACCGTGCTGGACTGCTGCACGCCGAGACCCGAATCCTTGCTCTGGCCCGTGAAGCAGGTACGCCTGAGGAGCATCTGGCGTATATCGACAAGAGCCTGCGCCGTTTCGTCCCCGAGGCGCAGCTTGAGAGTGAACACGTGGAGCGTTTTCAGGCGCGCCTGAGCTACCTGCACGTGGATTTCCTCAAGGGCGAAGACTACGTTGCCCTGGCTGAAGCCGTGGGCGATGCGCAAACCATGATCGCCTACTTCGCCACGCCGGCCTCGGTTTATGGCGCGATCTGCGAAAACCTTGCACTGGTCGGCCTGACTGACCGCACCCGCGCCGTTCTTGAGAAACCCATCGGTCACGACCTGGCATCTTCGCGCCGGGTCAACGATGCCGTGGCCAGGTTCCTGCCGGAAAACCGCGTTTACCGGATCGACCACTATCTGGGCAAGGACACCGTACAAAACCTCATCGCGCTGCGTTTCGCCAACAGCCTGTTCGAAACCCAATGGAACCAGAACTACATTTCCCACGTCGAGATTACTGTGGCGGAGAAAGTAGGGATCGAAGGCCGATGGGGCTACTTCGATCAGGCCGGTCAACTGCGCGACATGATCCAGAACCACCTGTTGCAGCTGCTGTGCCTGATTGCGATGGACCCCCCGAGCGACCTGTCCGCCGACAGCATCCGCGATGAAAAGGTAAAGGTGCTCAAGGCATTGGCGCCGTTCACTCCGGAGCGCCTGGCAACCCAAGTGGTGCGCGGGCAATACATCGCCGGTTACAGCGAAGGCAAGCCGGTTCCCGGTTATCTGGAAGAGGAAAACTCCAACACCGCGAGCGACACCGAAACGTTCGTTGCCATTCGTGCCGACATCCGTAACTGGCGTTGGGCGGGGGTTCCGTTTTATCTGCGTACCGGCAAGCGCATGCCGCAAAAGCTGTCGCAGATCGTGATCCACTTCAAGGAACCGCCGCACTACATCTTCGCCCCTGAGCAGCGGATGCAGATCAGCAACCGTCTGATCATCCGCCTGCAGCCCGATGAAGGTATCTCGCTGCAGGTGATGACCAAGGATCAAGGGCTGGATAAAGGCATGCAATTGCGCAGCAACCCCTTGCAACTGAGCTTCTCCGACGCCTACCGCAGCGCCCGTATCCCGGACGCATACGAGCGGTTGTTGTTGGAGGTCATGCGCGGCAATCAAAACCTGTTTGTCCGCAAAGATGAGATCGAGTATGCGTGGCAATGGTGCGACCAACTGATCGCTGGCTGGAAAAAGGCGGGCGATGCGCCCAAGCCTTATGCAGCAGGCTCCTGGGGGCCGATGAGTTCCATTGCGCTCATTACTCGTGACGGGAGGTCCTGGTATGGCGATATGTGAACTTGAATTCCCGGCGGGCCTGAAAGCCTTGGAATTCGACAACCCCGAACTGCTGGCCAATGCGTTGGCCGATCACGTGGCCGAGCGTCTGAGCGCGGCCATTACCCACAACCCGCACGGCATCGCCACGTTGGTGGTGTCAGGCGGCAAGAGCCCGGTGGCGTTCTTCAAGGCACTGGCGCAGAAGCCGATCCAGTGGTCCAAAGTCGTCATCAGCCTGGCTGACGAACGCTGGGTGCCCACCGAACACGCCGACAGCAATGCCGGTCTGCTCAAGCGCTTCCTGTTCCAGGGCCCTGCGGCCGAAGCAGGCTTCTTCAGCCTGTATCGCCCGACCACGACCCTGGAAGAAGCCGCTGCGGCCACCGACGAGGCGCTCAAAGAGCTGCCGAAGATCGACGTGCTGGTGCTGGGCATGGGCGACGATGGCCACACTGCGTCGCTGTTCCCCGAGAGCCCCCATCTGGCCGAAGCGTTGGATCTGAGCAGCGAACGCCGCTGCCTGCCCATGCAGGCGCCGACTGTTCCGCATCAGCGTCTGACCATGACGCGTTCCCTGTTGGCGTCGGCAACGACTCCGATCCTGTCCATTTCCGGGCAGGCAAAACTGGAAACCCTGCGCAAGGCGCTGGCAGGCGACAACCTCGCCGAAATGCCGGTGCGTGCGTTCCTCAACCCGGCTTTAGAGATCTACTGGTGCCCATAAGCAAAGGATCAGCCGCCATGGAGAAAACCCAAGTGACACAACCGTTGAATAGCATGGCGAGCAAAGTTGCCCAGATCGACGAACTCTGCGCGAAAGCGAAGATTCTTCCGGTCATCACCATTGCACGCGAACAGGACGTGCTGCCGCTGGCCGATGCGCTGGCGGCAGGCGGCTTGAACGCGCTGGAAATCACCCTGCGTTCCGAGTTCGGCCTCAAGGCCATTCGCATCCTGCGTGACGCACGCCCTGAGCTGTGCGTTGGCGCGGGTACCGTGCTGGATCGCCACATGCTCAAGGCGTCCGAGCAAGCCGGTTCGCAGTTCATCGTCACCCCGGGCAGCACCCAGGATCTGCTCGAAGCGGGCGCGCAGAGCGAACTGCCTCTGCTGCCAGGCATCAGCAGCGCGTCGGAAATCATGATCGGTTATGCCTTGGGCTATCGCCGCTTCAAGCTGTTCCCGGCGGAAATCAGCGGTGGCGTGGGTGCTATCAAGGCGCTTGGCGGTCCATTCCCTGAAGTGCGCTTCTGCCCAACCGGCGGCGTCAGCGCTGCCAACCTGAAAAGCTATATGGCACTGCCAAACGTAATGTGCGTGGGCGGTACCTGGATGATCGACAACGCCTGGGTCAAGAACGGCGACTGGGGTCGCATTACCGATGCGACCGCTGAGGCTGTCGCGCTGTTCGATTGATACAGGCGTCAAACGCCCCGCAGATTGATCCCCGACAGCTCCCGTTCATGCGGGGGCTGTTTTAATCATCTTCAGATGATGAATTCAAGCGCTGGGCGCTGTTACAGAAGTCGTTGTTGCATGGCTGTTTGACGGTGTTCCCTTGGTCCGGAATGCCGTTTTTTTTGCCCGGAATCTGGCAAGCCGAACGGCCACAGGGGCTTATGCGTTTTTTGCGTATGCGATAAATATGTACCGCACTCAATGGACGAGCCGCGCGTATCGTTGGCTCTCCTTTGTAGTTCGCTTTTCCATGAAGCTCTTTAGCGGCACCGCTTCGGCGGTTGCCGCTTTTTTTCGTCTTCAGCAGGGCTCAGGCCAGTGCCCGCAGAGCCTCTACCAGGCGTGCCACGTCGTCTGTTGAGGTCACGAAGCCGGGAGTGATGCGAATGCAGGGGCCGCACGCCGAGCCGTTTCGCGCTACGGCGAAAATGCCGTGTTCGTCCAGCAACCGTTGGGTCATGAGCTGCTGATCGGCATGACGCGTAAAGCGAAACGAAGTGATGCCGCAGTACAGGCGGGGATCGTCCGGGGTCAGCACCTCGATGCCGTCCATGCTGCGCGCCTCGCTAACCCAAAGGTCTCGCAGGTACGAAAGACGCGCGCCTTTCACCGGCGAGCCGCCAATGGCGCGGTGCTCGGCAAAGACCTGCGTCAGCGTCATCAGGGCTGGAATGTTCGGTGTGCCATAGGGCGCGCGACCAAGAATGTCGTCAGCGGCATAGCGCGTGTCACCCATGTCCGGGTCGATGGCGGTGATCCGGTCCTGCTGTATGTAGATAAAACCGAGGCTGAGCGGCGCGCCCATCCATTTCTGCAAATTGAAGCCGGCGAAGGCCACACCCAGCTCATCGAGCTTGAAATCCAGCTGACCCAGCGCGTGGGCGCCATCGAGAATCACATCGATGCCTTGCGCTTTCGCCATCTGTGCAATGGCCTGAACAGGCATGACCAGGCCGGTCCGGTGGGTGACGTGAGTCAACGCCATCAGCTTGAGCCGTGGGTGAGTCGCGAAGGCATCGCGATAGGCGTTGATGAGTGAATCGTAACTGGCGGGATGCTCATGGCGGATTTCAACCACCTCGACCCCGCGTTGTCTGGCCAGCCAGCGCATGGCGGTCTGCACGCTGTTGTAGTCCAGGTCGCTGATCAGCACCCGATCTCCGGGCTGCAAGCCATTGTAGTTGCGAATCAACGTTTGCAGGGATTCGGAAGCGCAGCGGGTGAGGGCGACTTCGCGAGGGGCGAGGTCAAGAAGCTGGGCCAGATCGGCACGAATGACCTCGCTGTCCTCGGTATCGAAACGCTGGCGAACGTACACCGCGTTGCTGCGGTTCACATAAGCCAGATGCTGTTCGTAAGCGCGCAGCACCTGGCGGGTCATGCGCCCGAAATAGCCGTGCTCAAAGTTGAGGGGGCCGGGCTCGACGTCGTACTGGCGTGCGATATCTCGCCAGAAACTTTCGTCTCGGGCGCGTTCGAAGGCTGAATCCTTTGCAGCAGGTTGAACGGAGGGCATCGGTCGCTCGTCTCGTCAATGATCAGGAAAAACGAATCGGGGTTTTCAGCGGGCTTTCCCGCAACGGTTCGCGTGGGCGGGTGCGCAATGGGTCGAGAAGCGCCGACAGGCCGTTGTGATCGATCTCGTGCATTAACGCCAGCAGAGTGCCAAGTTCACCTGTGGGGAAGCCTTTGCGTGCGAACCAGTTCAGATAGTCACCCGGAAGATCGGCCAACAGGCGCCCTTTGTATTTGCCATAAGGCATTTCACGGGTCACCAGAAGTTTGAGTTTCTCGGGATTCATGAAGCCGCCGTTGGTCTTTTTCAGTGAACTAGAACGATACGTGCATTCTGCACGCGCGCCAACGTACAGATCATGCAGAACGCGACTGCGCTCTGTATGGTCATATTTATAACTCTTTGATAAATAAGTGTTTAATTTAAAAGGCAAGCTGGCACGGCGTCTGCAATATCCCTGTTATGGAGTTTGGCTACAACAAGTCATCCATTAACCTGCCAGAAAGGAACTGCAAAATGACAGACATCAATAAAGAAGCGATCTCGATACTGAATGATCTGATCGAGACCAGCATTGACGGCGAAAAAGGTTTTCACACCAGCGCCGAAGACCTGAAGAATCCTGAAATCAAAGCATATTTCCTTTCTCGTTCCACAGAATGCGCCGCAGCCGTCAGCGAACTTCAGGCTGAAGTGCGCGCATTGGGTGGCGATCCGGAAGACTCGTCGAGTGCGACCGGCAGTCTGCACCGTCTGTGGGTGGAGCTGAAATCCGCCGTGACGGGTAAGAGCGATGAAGCTGTGCTCAACGAAGTTGAACGTGGCGAAGACCATGCGCTGAAGGCTTACAAAGAAGCCTTGGATAAAGCGAAACAGAAGAATCTGCCTGCCAGTGTCATCGACCTGATTCAGCGTCAACTGCCGGGCGTACAGGCCAATCACGATAAAGTCAAAGCGCTGCGTGACTCCGTGCGCAGAGCCAGCTGATCCATTTTCTGAGATCAGGAAAACGCCAGCCAGTCTGGCGTTTTTTTATGGGCGCTGCTCATGGGGAGGCAGTGTTTCATGGGGCTGATATTCGATCCGATTACGGCCATTATGCTTGGCCTGATACAGCGCTTTGTCGGCATCTGAAAACAGTTGGGTCTGTTTTTGACCGGAGCGAGGGCGCTGTGAGGCGACGCCAATGCTCACGGTCACGGGATGTTTGTCGCTTGCAAAAGGCGGTAGTGATTCGATCGCCAGCCTGATCTTCTCGGCCAAGGCGCTGGCGCCCTGCAGGTCGGTTTCCGGCAGCACCACCATGAATTCCTCTCCGCCGTAGCGCGCGGCGAGATCCCCAGGGCGACGAATATTGGCGGCCAGGGTTTTGGCCACATTACGCAGCGCGACATCGCCGCCGTGGTGTCCGTGACGATCATTGAAGGCCTTGAAATGGTCGACGTCGATCATCAGCAGCGAAAGGGGCATGCCAGAACGCGTGCTGCGCGACCATTCCTGCTTGAGCACCATGTCCAGGCGTCGTCGGTTAGCCAGCCCGGTCAAACCGTCGGTCGCGGCCAGCTCGGCGAGCTCTTGCTCGGCCCGTAGCCGCAGTCGCAGTTGTTTGCCCAAGAGATACGACAGCCAGAGAATCCCCAGACACAATAGCCCGGTCGCGCCCGACATTAACAAGGCGTTGCGTTTCCAGACCGCATACACCTCCTCCCGCGATTGCGCGACCACCACGATCAGCGGTAGATCACCGACCCGCGAAAACGTATAGAGCCGCTGCTCGCCATCCAGATCCGAGGTTGCGGTAAAACTGCCGCTCGCTTGCTTCAAGATACGCTGGAAGTTCGGCAGTTGACTGAAGTCCTGACCGATGAACGTGCGTTCGGTTTGCTCCGGTTCTCTGGCCAGCATGATTCCTTCGGCGTTGATCAGGTTGATGGTGCCATGCTGGCCCACGTCCAGCCCCCGGAACAGGCGACTGAAATAGGCAAGGCGCATCGACGCCGAGACGACGCCGACGAAGCGGCCATCGGGGGAGGGGATGCGACGGCTGAAACTGATGCACCAGTCCTTGAAGCCCCAGCGTGACTTGAACGGGCCGTCCACTACCAGCGCCAGCGAGTCATTTTGTTTGTGTTGGGTGAAGCTGGTGCGATCGGAGAAATTGTCCTCGCGGGCAATCACCGACATTGAGTCGGCGACGATCGCTCCCTTGTCATCCAGCACTACCAGATCGCCCTTGTAGGGCGCAGCGGTCGAACGGTCAAACAGCACCTGCTGACGGAGCTGGGCGGAAATCGACATCACCTCCGGCTGCTGCCACGTCGCGATCATGCCCTGCAGCGAAGTGTCGTACAGATCCGCATTGCGCTGCACATCCGCATCGATCAGTTGCACCACATTGTTCGCCGAGCGCACGGCCAGATCGGTCGCATTGCCGTACTCACGGGTCAGCAGCGAGGTGACGATCGCCAGAATCGCGATCACCGCCAGCAGGCTGCCGGACATCAGCATCTTTTCCGGGCGGGACCAGGCTCTTTGCAGCGTCAAGGCGGCGGACAATGTCATCGATCAGCTCTGTGTAGATACAACCATTGCTCCCGTCGCGCATGGGCATGGACGTCAGTCGTTCATTCGAGCTGATCCATGCTGAGGGTGAAGATTGGCGACGGGGTGTTTCAAGGCGATGAATTAAAGATCCATCGCGGTGATTGATCAAGTCTGATGATAGGGGGGTGGCTGTCAGGGGCCGGCCTGATTGAAGCGCGATGCGTCAACCAGGGGGGAGGCGCAGAGGGCGATCACTCGCCCTCGTCGAACTTGTTGTTGATCAGCTCGATCAGGCCTTCCAGCGCAGCCTGTTCGTCGTCGCCTTCGGTCAGCAAATGAATCTCGGTGCCTTTGCCGGCGGCGAGCATCATGACGGCCATGATGCTTTTGCCGTCGACCATGCTGTCCGGCGAGCGGCCGACCCGGATCTGGCACGGGAATTTGCCGGCGACGCCGACGAACTTGGCTGCGGCGCGAGCGTGCAGGCCCAGCTTGTTGATGATGGTGATCTGGTGAGCGGGCATCGCGTTGGGGGTCCTTTCAGCTTAGGTCGCGGTGGCGGACCTGAACATTCTTGAGCGATTGTTGCAGGACCTGACCCAAGCGTTCGGTCAGGTAGACGGAGCGGTGGTGCCCGCCGGTGCAGCCAATGGCAATGGTGACGTATGCACGGCTGCTGGCGGCGAAGCGCGGCAACCATTTGATCAGGTATGAGGAGATGTCCTGAAACATTTCCTCGACATCAGGTTGAGCCGCCAGGTAATCGGCCACCGGCTGGTCGAGCCCCGATTGCGCGCGCAGTTCGGGTTTCCAGTAAGGATTGGGCAGGCAGCGCACATCGAACACGAGGTCGGCGTCCACCGGCATGCCGCGCTTGAAGCCGAACGACTCGATCAGAAACGCAGTGCCCGGCTCTGGCTTGTTCAGCAGGCGCAACTTGAGGGTGTCGCGCAGCTGGTAGAGGTTCAGGTGGGTCGTATCGATGGTCAGGTCGGCCAAGTCGATGATCGGCCCGAGCAAGTTCTTTTCGTCACGAATGGCTTCGGCCAGCGAGCGTGTGGCGTTGCTCAGCGGGTGGCGGCGGCGCGTTTCGGAAAAGCGTTTGAGCAACGTGGATTCTTCGGCGTCCAGGAACAGCACGTCACAGCGGATGTGCCGCCCACGCACCTCTTCGAGCAGGCGCGGGAAGCGTGTCAGGTGGCTGGGCAGGTTGCGGGCATCTATGGAAACGGCCAGCAACGGCTCGGCGAGCTCAGTGTTGATCAGCGCGCGCTCGGCCAGTTCGGGGAGCAAGCCCGCGGGCAGGTTATCGACGCAGTAGAAACCGCTGTCTTCGAGAACATCGAGGGCCGTACTCTTGCCGGAGCCGGAGCGACCGCTGACGATGATCATGCGCATGATCAGTGACCGTTCTGAACGTGAAGCACGACGTTGTAGAGCTCATCACTGCTTTTGGCGCCACGCAGGCTTGCCCGCACGTCGGCACGGTCGAGCATGCTGGCGATCTGGCGCAGCAGTTCGAGGTGCGCGTCGGTGGCCGCCTCGGGGACGAGCAGGACGAACAATAGATCCACGGGCGCGCCGTCAATGGCGTCGAAGTCGACCGGGCGTTCAAGATGCAGCACGGCGCTGACCGGCGCGGTGCAGCCTTTGAGTCTGCAGTGAGGAATGGCGATGCCGTTGCCAAAGCCGGTCGAACCGAGCTTTTCGCGGGCGATGAGGCTTTCGTAGACGGTTTGCCAGTCGAACTCGGGCACTTCTTTGCCGATCAGCTTGGCAATCTCTTCGAGTACAGCTTTTTTACTGCCGCCTGGCACGTTCACGAGGGAACGGCCAGGGGTCAGGATGTTTTCAAGTCGGATCATGGATGAGGGGTATCAGCGAGCTGCCGCACCTTTGAGGATGCTTTGCTGCTTTTCCTTATGCTTGAGCAATTGTCTGTCCAGCTTGTCAGTGAGCAGGTCGATTGCCGCGTACATGTCGTCATGTTCCGCATTGGCAACCACTTCTCCACCGTGGATATGCAGCGTGGCCTCGATCTTCTGTTTGAGTTTCTCGACGGCCATCGTCACCTGAACGTTGGTAATCTTGTCAAAGTGCCCTTCGAGCTTTTTGAGTTTCAGCTCGACGTATTCGCGCAGGGGCTTGGTTACTTCCAGTTGGTGTCCACTGATGTTGACTTGCATACAGCTTCTCCTTCGTTGCCAGTGCATTAAGAGGCAGGCTTGGATGCCTGCCACTGGAACGCTGTGGCCTGTGCCCTTTACATCAGTCGCTTGCGTTCGCTTGAAGGCGCTATCCCTAGAGATTCGCGGTATTTGGCGACTGTGCGACGGGCCACTTGAATGCCTTGTGCCTCCAGTAAACCAGCGATCTTGCTGTCACTCAACGGCTTTTTCTGATTTTCCGCAGCAACCAGTTTTTTGATGATCGCGCGGATCGCCGTGGACGAGCATTCACCGCCTTCGGAGGTACTGACGTGGCTGGAGAAGAAGTACTTCAGTTCGTAAATGCCGCGCGGCGTGTGCATGAATTTCTGCGTGGTGACACGAGAAATCGTTGACTCGTGCATGCCAACCGCTTCGGCGATATCGTGCAGCACGAGCGGCTTCATCGCCTCGTCGCCGTACTCCAGGAACCCGCGTTGATGTTCGACGATCTGGGTGGCGACCTTCATCAGGGTCTCATTGCGGCTTTGCAGGCTCTTGATGAACCAGCGCGCCTCCTGCAACTGGTTGCGCATGAAGGTGTTGTCGGCGCTGGTGTCGGCGCGGCGCACGAAACCTGCGTACTGCGGATTCACGCGCAGACGCGGCACGGCTTCCTGATTCAGCTCGACCAGCCAGCGCTCGTTGTCCTTGCGCACGATGACGTCAGGCACCACGTACTCGGCTTCGGTGGATTCGATCTGTGATCCGGGACGCGGGTTGAGGCTCTGGACCAGTTCAATGACCTGGCGCAGGTCGTCTTCCTTGATCTTCATGCGGCGCATCAGCTGCGCGTAATCGCGGCTACCGAGCAGGTCGATGTAGTCGCTGACCAGCCGCTGTGCTTCGGCGAGCCACTTGGTCTTGGCCGGGAGCTGACGCAGTTGCAGCAGCAGGCATTCGCTCAGGGTGCGGGCGCCGATGCCTGCGGGTTCGAATTGCTGAATGCGATGAAGCACGGCTTCGATTTCGTCCAGCTCGATGTCGAGTTCCGGGTCGAAAGCGTCCAGCAGTTCTTCGAGGGATTCGTCCAGGTAACCCTGGTTGTTGATGCAGTCGATCAGCGTGACCGCGATCAGGCGGTCGGTATCGGACATCGGTGCCAGGTTCAGTTGCCACAGCAGATGGCTCTGCAGGCTCTCGCCCGCGGAGGTGCGGGTGGTGAAGTCCCACTCGTCATCGTCATTGCTGGGCAGGCTGCTGGCGCTGGTCTGGTAGACATCTTCCCAGGCTGTGTCGACGGGCAGTTCGTTGGGAATGCGTTCGCTTTCGCTCCACTCGCTGTCTTCGAACGTGTCGACGGTCGGTGCTGATTCCTGGTAGGTCGGTTCCTGAATCTCAGGGGTGGGCTTTGTTTCGATATTGTCGGCCATGGGGTCGGCGTTATCGAAATCGTCGCCTTCTTCCTGGCGCTCCAGCATAGGGTTTGACTCCAGTGCCTCCTGAATTTCCTGTTGGAGATCCAGCGTCGACAGTTGGAGTAAGCGGATGGCCTGTTGCAGCTGCGGTGTCATCGTCAGCTGCTGGCCCATTCTCAAGACTAGCGAAGGTTTCATGGCAGGGACTTAACACCTTATTCGCCGGCGCACATGGGCGCCATCCACTACTAGGGCGCCGGGGCGCCAACTTAAGCAAATTATATGCCTGAAACCTGTGTGTTTGCCTAGGGTGTGATGGCAATTAATGCGAGGTTGGCGATGAGTCGCATGTTGCGTTCATCCGCCAACCCTTGCCATCGGCCGCTTACAGGCGGAACTCGTGGCCGAGATACACTTCCTTCACCAACTGGTTGGCGAGAATGGTTTCAGAGTCACCTTCTGCGATCAGTTGCCCATCGTTGACGATGTAGGCCGTTTCACAGATGTCGAGGGTCTCGCGGACGTTGTGGTCAGTGATCAGAACGCCGATGCCCTTGGCCTTGAGATGGTAGATGATCTGCTTGATGTCACCCACGGAGATCGGGTCGACACCGGCGAAGGGTTCGTCGAGCAGGATGAACTTGGGGGCGGTGGCCAGGGCGCGTGCGATTTCGACACGGCGGCGTTCGCCACCCGAAAGGCTCATGCCAAGGTTGTCGCGAATGTGCGTGATGTGGAATTCCTGAAGCAGGCTCTCCAGCTCTTTGCGACGCCCGGCGCGGTCGAGTTCCTTGCGGGTCTCGAGAATGGCCATGATGTTGTCCGACACCGACAGCTTGCGGAAGATCGAGGCTTCCTGCGGCAGGTAGCCGATACCGGCGCGTGCGCGGCCGTGCATGGGCTGATGGCTGACGTCCTGGTCGTCGATCAGGACGCGGCCCTGATCGGCCTGAACCAGGCCGACGATCATATAGAAACATGTCGTCTTGCCTGCGCCGTTAGGACCCAGGAGGCCGACGATCTGACCGCTGTCGATGGACAGGCTGACATCACGTACGACCTGGCGAGCCTTGTAGGCCTTGGCCAGGTGTTGGGCTTTCAGCGTCGCCATTACTGGGCCTTCTGCTGGTCGGTTTTCTTTTTCGGCTGGATCACCATGTCGACGCGAGGACGGGCTTCAGTGACCTTGCTGCCTGTTGCGCGGCCGGCACTGGCAAGCTTTCTGACCGTGTCATAGACGATTTTCTCGCCCTGGGTCACGTTGTTGTCCTTGTCGACCACTTTGGCCTTGTCGATCAGCACGATGCGGTTTTGCGGCGCGTGGTACTGGATCGTCACGCCCCAGCCCTGAACGGGTTTGGGGTCGCCGGCCGTCTGCAACTGCTCGAAGTAGGCCAGGTTGCCCACCGAGGTCACGACGTCGATGTCACCTTCCGGGGTGCGGGTCATGGTCACCTTGTTGCCGGTGACCTTCATCGAGCCCTGGGTGATGATCACGTTACCGGTGTAGGTGGCGACGCCTTGCTTGTCGTCCAGTTGGGCGTCGTCGGCCTGAACACGGATAGGCTGGACTTGATCGTTCGGCAGAGCCCAGGCGCTCACGCTTCCCAGTGCTGCGCCCAGGCCGAGCAAAATAGGGAGGGTTTTAAGGAGCCTCATACTGTCCTCTTGCGTTCGATAGCAGGTGTATCCTGCTTTCTTTTAGATAGGCCTTCATACCCGTACCGGTGCTCACGCCGTTAAAGCCGTCGATTCTAACGGGTTGCGCGGTTTCCGCATATTGCTTCTGAGGGAAGACTGTCATGCGGGTGCTGGTGATGATCGTGGTCCGGTTCTTTTCGTCGGTGCGGTTGATGTGCACCTGATCGATCAGCTCGACCTGTTCCCCGCCCGGCGACACCTCGGCGCGCACGCTCTTCACATGCCATGGGAACTCGGTGCCGCGATACATCGCCATGACCGGAGTCGTCATCAGGGTCACGTCGGTGGCCTTCAGATGCTCGGCCTTGTCGGCAGTCAGGTCGTATTGCACCGTACCGTCAGGCAGGTACTGGATGGTGTGGGTGTTGGTTGCATAGTAGTCGATGGCGCTTTCGTCGACCGCCACCTTGGGCTGGTCCATGAAGCTTTCCGGGCTGATGTTCCAGTAGCCCGCAGCCGCCAATAGCGCGGCAAGGACCCCGAAGATCAGAAACGTACGAATTCTTTTGCTCAGCATAAATGCACTTCTATAAGTAGGCGGCGTGGGCCGCTTCGAGGTTGCCCTGAGCACTCAGGATCAACTCGCAGAATTCTCGGGCAGCTCCTTCACCGCCTCGGGCCTGGGTCGTGCCATGGGCGTGTTGGCGGACGAATCCGGCCGCGTTGGCCACCGCCATGCCCAGCCCTACGCGACGAATTACCTGCAAATCGGGCAGGTCGTCGCCCAGATAGGCCACCTGTTCGTAGCTCAGGTTCAGCTGTTGGAGCAGTTCGTCGAGCACCACCAGCTTGTCTTCGCGGCCCTGGTAAAGATGGGCGATACCCAGGTTCTTCGCACGGCGCTCTACGACAGGGGTCTTGCGACCGCTAATGATAGCCGTTGTGACGCCAGAGTTGATCAGCATCTTGATGCCCTGGCCATCGAGGGTGTTGAAGGTCTTGAACTCGCTGCCGTCTTCGAGGAAGTACAGGCGACCGTCAGTCAGTACGCCATCGACGTCGAAGACCGCCAGTTTGATCTGTTTGCCGCGTTGCATCAGGTCGTTCATGTCGAGGCTCATTTACATCACTCCTGCGCGAAGAAGGTCCTGAAGGTTGAACGCACCGACAGGGCGGTCGTTCTCGTCGACGACGATCAGCGCGCCAATCTTGTTGTCTTCCATGATTTTCAGCGCTTGGGCTGCGAGCATTTCCGGGCGGACGGTCTTGCCGTGCTTGGTCATGACATCGTCGATGGTTGCCTGACGAATATCGATGTCGCGGTCCAGCGTACGGCGTAAGTCGCCGTCGGTGAAGACCCCGGCCAGCGCGCCGTCCGGTTCGAGAATGGCGGTCATGCCCAGGCCTTTGCGGGTCATTTCCATCAGCGAATCGCGAAGTGGAGTGCCGCGGGCAACCCAAGGCAGCGCGTCGCCGCTGTGCATGACGTGCTCGACCTTGAGCAGCAGGCGGCGGCCCAGCGCGCCGCCCGGATGCGAGAAAGCGAAGTCTTCGGCGGTGAAACCACGTGCGTCGAGCAGCGCGACAGCCAGCGCATCGCCCATGACCAGCGCCGCAGTGGTCGACGATGTGGGAGCGAGATTCAACGGGCAGGCTTCTTTTTCGACCCGCGCATTGAGGTTGACGTTGGCGGCCTTGGCCAGGGTCGAGTCGGGGTTGCCGGTCAGGCTGATCAGCTTGATGCCCAGGCGCTTGATCAGCGGCAGCAGGGTCACGATTTCGGCTGTGGTGCCCGAGTTCGACAGCGCCAGGATGATGTCGGCGCTGGTGATCATGCCCATGTCGCCGTGACTGGCTTCGGCCGGGTGTACGAAGAACGCCGGGGTGCCGGTGCTGGCCAGAGTGGCCGCGATCTTCTTGCCGATGTGCCCGGATTTGCCCATGCCGACCACCACGACGCGGCCCTGGCTTGCGAGAATCATCTCGCAGGCGCTGACGAAGTCTGCGTCGATGTGCGCAAGCAAGCCTTCCACCGCTTCAATTTCAAGGCGGATGGTGCACTGTGCGGAGTGAATCAGGTCGCGAGCGTTGGTCATGTCTGGAAAGGGTCGGTCGGGTGAAAAGGCGGCGATT
Organism: Pseudomonas sp. GW821-FHT02A11; assembly: GCF_059421985.1. NCBI lineage: Bacteria > Pseudomonadati > Pseudomonadota > Gammaproteobacteria > Pseudomonadales > Pseudomonadaceae > Pseudomonas > Pseudomonas sp. GW821-FHT02A11. The sequence goes on along the minus strand of NZ_JBWKWB010000018.1, from coordinate 20,581 downwards.
ATAGCGGCAATGTTGAAAAGCCTCACGCCTCATCGCAGGACTTTGTGTATAGAAAGGATCCTTCCTTCGGCCCCAGTCCGGCAATGGCTTAATAAGTGTGGGAAATTTCCACAGCTGCCGAAATATTTCTCCGAAGATACAAGTGGCCACGTTGGAGCTTTGGCGGCGTACGACAGCGGTGTTATAGTTCGCCGCTTGTTCGGCCCCTCCAGACAGTGTGTCGTTCGAAAAGGACGCGGCATCTGAGAGACAGGCTGCCTCGCAAGGAGTTTAGATGAGTGCCGATAACGCCTACGCGGTCGAATTGAAGGGTGTTTCCTTCAAACGCGGTACGCGCAGCATCTTCAATAATGTGGACATCCGCATCCCCCGGGGCAAAGTTACCGGCATCATGGGGCCGTCAGGCAGTGGCAAAACAACGCTGCTGCGACTGATGGGAGCACAACTGCGTCCGAGCAGCGGTGAGGTCTGGGTCAATGGCCAGAACTTGCCGCAGCTTTCGCGCAGCGATCTTTTCGATGCTCGCAAGCAGATGGGTGTCCTGTTTCAGAGCGGTGCGCTGTTCACCGATCTCGACGTATTCGAAAACGTGGCGTTCCCGCTGCGTGTCCATACCCAATTGCCTGAAGACATGATCCGCGACATCGTCCTGCTCAAACTGCAGGCGGTGGGTCTGCGCGGCGCGGTCGAGTTGATGCCCGATGAGCTGTCCGGCGGCATGAAGCGTCGCGTTGCGCTGGCCCGGGCGATTGCGCTGGACCCGCAGATCCTCATGTATGACGAGCCTTTCGTGGGGCAGGACCCGATTGCCATGGGCGTGCTGGTGCGCCTGATCCGTCTGCTCAATGACGCGCTCGGCATCACCAGTGTCGTGGTGTCTCACGACCTGGCCGAGACCGCGAGCATCGCCGACTACCTCTATGTGGTCGGCGACGGACAGGTCCTGGGGCAGGGGACTCCGCAGGAATTGATGCAATCGGATAATCCGCGCATTCGCCAGTTCATGACAGGGGATCCAGACGGCCCTGTGCCTTTTCACTATCCGGCACCGGATTATCGCGAAGATCTTTTGGGGAAGCGCTGATGCGCAGAAAGTCGTTGATGGATCGTGTTCGCCTGATGGGGCGTTCGGCGATCGATATTGTTGCAGTATTGGGGCGTTCGGGGCTGTTTCTGTTTCATGCCTTGCTAGGACGAGGCGGGATCGGAGGCGGTTTCCAGTTACTGGTTCGCCAGCTTTACTCGGTCGGCGTGATGTCGCTGGCGATCATCGTCGTTTCCGGTGTTTTCATTGGCATGGTGCTGGCCCTGCAGGGCTTCAGCATCCTGGCCAAATACGGCTCAGAGCAGGCGGTTGGGCAGATGGTTGCCTTGACGCTGCTGCGTGAACTGGGGCCGGTGGTGACTGCGCTGTTGTTCGCGGGGCGTGCAGGTTCGGCATTGACCGCGGAAATCGGCAACATGAAATCTACCGAGCAGTTGTCCAGCCTCGAAATGATCGGTGTCGACCCGCTGAAGTACATCGTCGCGCCGCGTCTGTGGGCAGGTTTCATTTCCCTGCCCGTGCTCGCCATCATTTTCAGCGTTGTCGGTATCTGGGGCGGCTCCTGGGTGGCCGTTGACTGGCTGGGCGTCTACGAAGGTTCCTTCTGGGCGAACATGCAGAACAGCGTTTCCTTCCCCAACGACGTCATCAACGGTGTCATCAAAAGCGTCGTCTTCGCTTTCGTGGTCACCTGGATTGCCGTGTTCCAAGGCTATGACTGCGAGCCCACTTCAGAGGGGATCAGTCGCGCCACGACCAAGACCGTGGTCTATGCCTCTTTGGCCGTATTGGGCCTGGACTTTATTTTGACCGCCTTGATGTTTGGAGACTTCTGATGCAAAACCGCGCCCTCGAAACCGGTGTCGGCCTGTTCCTGCTGGCCGGGATTCTGGCTTTGCTCTTGCTCGCCCTGCGCGTCAGTGGTCTGAGCGCCAGCACGACAAGTGACAGCTATAAACTTTATGCAAATTTCGACAATATCGCTGGTTTGACTGTCAGAGCGAAGGTGACCATGGCCGGTGTGACCATCGGCAAGGTCACTGCAATCGATCTGGACCACGATACCTTCACCGGCCGTGTGACCATGGAAGTCGACAAGCGGGTCAACAACCTGCCTTCCGACTCCACGGCATCCATTCTCACTGCCGGCCTGCTGGGTGAGAAATATGTCGGCATCAGCGTGGGCGGTGATGACAAGCTGCTCAAGGACGGCGGGACGATTCATGACACCCAGTCGTCGTTGGTACTCGAGGACCTGATCGGTAAATTCCTGCTTAATTCCGTGGGTAAAGACGCCAAATGAGGAGTTTTTTCATGATCTCGATTCTGCGCCGTGGCCTTCTGGTGCTGCTGGCTGCTCTGCCACTGTTTGCCAACGCGGCTGCTACTGCATCCTCAGCTCATGATCTGGTGGACAGCACGACCAAGCAATTACTGGCAGACCTTGCGGCGAACAAGGAAACCTACAAAACCAACCCGCAGGCGTTCTATGACGCGCTCAACGGCATCGTGGGCCCGGTAATCGATGCGGACGGCATCTCCAAAAGCATCATGACTGTCAAGTATTCGCGCAACGCTACACCTGCGCAGATGCAGCGCTTCCAGGAAAACTTCAAGCGCAGCCTGATCCAGTTCTATGGCAACGCGCTGCTGGAATACAACAACCAGGGCATAACCGTTTCCCCGGCCAAGGAAGAGGGTGCCGATCGCACCTCTGTCGACATGTCGGTCAAGGGTAACAACGGCGCCGTGTACCCGGTTTCGTACACCCTCGTGAAGATCAACAACGAGTGGAAAGTGCGCAACGTGATCATCAACGGCATCAACATTGGCAAGTTGTTCCGCGACCAGTTCGCTGACGCGATGCAGCGCAACGGCAACAACTTGGACAAGACCATCGATGGCTGGGCTGGCGAAGTCGCCAAGGCCAAGCAGGAGACCGAAAAGTCGCCTGACAAGGTCGTCAAATGAGTGAAGCATGTGTCACAGCGGTGGGTGGTGGCGAGCTGAAGCTGTTTGGCGTGCTCGACTACCGCTCAGCCCCCGCGCTGCGCAAGCAGGGTGCCGATTTGATCAAGGCCAGTGATGCACCAGCAATGGTGCTCGACTGCTCAGCCGTGGAGAAGTCCAGCAGCGTGGGCCTTGCGCTTTTGCTGGCCTTCATGCGCGACGGGCAGGCGGCTGGCAAGTCGGTCACCGTCCGAGCGTTGCCCGAAGACATGAAAGAAATCGCACAGGTCTCGGGTCTGACCGAACTGTTCGAACAACATTGATTGCTGTCATCGATCAAGCCCCTCGTCCGGCTCCTGCAACGCAGGGTTCGCAACGAGAGGGCTTTTTTGTATGATGGCCGACCCGCGCGCGTAGAGCGCCGATTGAGGTTAAGCATGCAGGCCGTAGAAGTTAAAAGCTTCCTTGAAGGTAAGCTGCCAGAGGTCCAGGTCGAAGTTGAAGGCGAAGGCTGCAACTTCCAGTTGAACCTGATCAGCGATGAGCTGGCTACACTGAGTCCAGTCAAGCGCCAGCAGCAGATCTACACGCATTTGAACCCATGGATCGCCGATGGCAGCATCCACGCGGTCACCATGAAATTTTTCAGCCGCGCTGCATGGGCCGAGCGCACCTGAGCCTAATTGGCGTCGAGATTCCAATGGATAAACTGATTATTACTGGCGGCGTTCGTCTTGATGGCGAAATCCGCATTTCCGGGGCGAAGAACTCTGCCCTGCCGATTCTTGCTGCAACCCTGCTGGCCGATGGGCCGGTCACCGTGCAGAACCTTCCGCACTTGCACGACATCACCACCATGATCGAGCTGTTCGGCCGCATGGGCATTGAGCCGATCATCGACGAGAAGCTCAGCGTCGAGATCGATCCTCGCACCATCAAGACCCTGGTCGCGCCCTACGAGCTGGTGAAAACCATGCGCGCCTCGATCCTGGTGCTGGGTCCGATGGTTGCCCGCTTCGGCGAGGCTGAAGTCGCTTTGCCTGGCGGTTGCGCCATCGGTTCGCGTCCAGTCGACCTGCACATCCGTGGCCTGGAAGCCATGGGCGCGATCATCGAAGTCGAAGGCGGCTACATCAAGGCCAAGGCGCCAGAAGGCGGCCTGCGTGGCGCGCACTTCTTCTTTGACACCGTCAGCGTGACGGGTACCGAAAACATCATGATGGCCGCAGCCTTGGCCCGCGGCCGCAGCGTGTTGCAGAACGCTGCGCGCGAGCCTGAAGTGGTCGATCTGGCGAACTTCATCAACGCCATGGGTGGCAAGGTTTCCGGTGCTGGCACCGACACCATCACCATCGAAGGCGTCGAGCGTCTGGGCCAGGCGACCTATCGCGTCATGCCTGACCGCATCGAGACCGGCACTTACCTGGTTGCCGCTGCCGTGACCGGTGGCCGCGTCAAGGTCAAGGACACCGATCCGACCATCCTTGAAGCCGTTCTCGAGAAACTGCGTGAAGCGGGCGCAGAAATCACCACCGGTGAGGACTGGATCGAGCTGAACATGCACGGCAAGCGTCCGAAGGCCGTCAATCTGCGCACCGCGCCGTACCCAGCTTTTCCGACTGACATGCAGGCTCAGTTCATTTCGCTGAACGCCATTGCCGAAGGCACCGGCGCGATCATCGAGACGATCTTCGAAAACCGTTTCATGCACGTGTACGAAATGCACCGCATGGGCGCGCAGATTCAGGTCGAGGGCAACACGGCCATCGTCACTGGCTGCGAAAAGCTCAAAGGCGCGCCAGTGATGGCCACCGACCTGCGTGCTTCGGCCAGCCTCGTGCTGTCGGCACTGGTCGCCCAGGGCGACACGCTGATCGACCGCATCTACCACATCGACCGTGGTTATGAGTGCATCGAAGAAAAACTGCAGATGCTGGGCGCCAAGATCCGTCGCGTTCCGGGCTGATTGCTTGAGGAGCCCGCTGTCTGCGCTGAGCAGGCGGCGGGTTGCCGATGCAGGTTTGACCTTTTGAATCGTTTCACTTCGAGTCCTATGGTTCTGACTCGAAGGTGGTCGGGCGCCACTCGCGACCCGGCACGTGCTTGCTGATAAGGACTGACGTTTCCCATGTTGACCATCGCACTGTCCAAGGGCCGAATCCTTGACGACACCCTGCCGCTTCTCGCTGCGGCGGGCATCGTGCCGACCGAGAATCCGGACAAGAGCCGCAAGTTGATCATTCCAACGACCCAGGACGATGTACGCCTGCTGATCGTGCGGGCGACCGATGTGCCGACCTATGTCGAGCATGGCGCGGCGGATCTGGGTGTGGCGGGCAAGGACGTCCTGATGGAGTACGGTGGCCAGGGGCTGTACGAGCCGCTGGATCTGCAGATTGCCCAATGCAAACTGATGACCGCGGGTGCTGTAGGTGCCGCCGAACCTCGCGGCCGTCTGCGTGTGGCGACCAAGTTCGTCAACGTTGCCAAGCGTTACTACGCCGAACAAGGCCGTCAGGTCGACATCATCAAGCTGTACGGCTCCATGGAGCTGGCGCCGCTGGTCGGCTTGGCCGACAAGATCATCGACGTCGTCGACACAGGCAACACGCTGCGTGCCAACGGTCTGGAGCCTCAGGAGCTGATCGCCCACATCAGTTCCCGTCTGGTGGTGAACAAGGCTTCGATGAAGATGCAGCACGCCCGCATCCAGTCGCTGATCGACACGCTGCGCGGGGCCGTGGAGTCGCGACACCGCGGTTGACTGATTCGCGCAACGTCACACGACGTTGCGCCCAGCTATCCGTGTCATAGCCAAATTTCTCAGGTGCCTGCGCGGATGGCTTGGTAGCTTAGGCTCCTGCCTTCGCATTAGGCTCCTGAGAAAACGCCATTTATAGAGGCTCACGCTATGACCACTTCCAACACCATTCGCCGACTCAACGCTGCTGACCCGGATTTCGCTCGACATCTGGATCATTTGCTGAGCTGGGAAAGCGTGTCTGACGATTCGGTCAATCAGCGTGTGCTGGACATCATCAAGAACGTGCGTGAGCGCGGTGATGCGGCGCTGGTGGAATACACCCAGCGCTTCGATGCGCTGGACGTCGCCTCCATGGCCGACCTGATCCTGCCGCGCGAGCGTCTGGAACTGGCCCTGACTCGTATCACCCCGGCTCAGCGCCAGGCGCTGGAAAAGGCAGCCGACCGTGTGCGCAGCTACCACGAACGGCAAAAACAGGACTCCTGGAGCTACACCGAAGCCGACGGCACCGTGCTGGGCCAGAAGGTCACGCCACTGGATCGTGCAGGCCTGTACGTGCCAGGCGGCAAGGCGTCGTACCCATCTTCGGTACTGATGAACGCGATCCCGGCCAAGGTGGCAGGCGTCGGTGAAGTCGTGATGGTCGTCCCGACCCCGCGCGGCGAGATCAACGAGCTGGTGCTGGCTGCGGCCTGCATCGCGGGCGTTGATCGCGTGTTCACCATCGGCGGCGCGCAGGCTGTCGCGGCATTGGCCTACGGCACTGAAAGCGTGCCGCAGGTCGACAAGGTGGTCGGCCCAGGCAACATTTATGTCGCCACGGCCAAGCGCCACGTGTTCGGTCAGGTCGGTATCGACATGATCGCAGGTCCCTCGGAAATCCTCGTGGTGTGCGACGGCCAGACCGATCCGGACTGGATCGCCATGGACCTGTTCTCCCAAGCCGAGCACGACGAAGACGCCCAGGCGATTCTGGTCAGCCCCGACGCCGAGTTCCTCGACAAGGTCGCCGCGAGCATCGCCAAACTGATGCCGACCATGGAACGCGCCGAGATCATCAACACTTCGATCAACGGCCGTGGCGCCCTGATCAAGGTGGCGGACATGGCCCAGGCCATCGAAGTCGCCAACCGCATCGCGCCAGAGCACCTGGAGCTGTCGGTTGCTGACCCTCAGGCCTGGCTGCCACAGATTCGTCACGCCGGTGCCATCTTCATGGGCCGTCACACCTCTGAAGCGCTGGGCGATTACTGCGCAGGCCCGAACCACGTGCTGCCGACGTCCGGCACCGCGCGTTTTTCCTCGCCACTGGGGGTCTACGATTTCCAGAAACGCTCCTCGATCATTTTCTGCTCGGAGCAGGGCGCCTCGGAGCTGGGCAAGACCGCGTCGGTGCTGGCGCGCGGCGAGTCGTTGACCGCTCACGCCCGCAGCGCTGAATACCGCATCGTCGACACTCAACAAGAAGGCAAGTGAGCATGAGCAAATTCTGGAGTCCTTTTGTCCGTGACCTCGTGCCTTACGTGCCGGGCGAACAGCCGAAAATCACCAAGCTGGTGAAACTGAACACCAACGAAAACCCTTATGGCCCGTCGCCAAAAGCCCTTGAGGCGATGCGCGCCGAGGTCAATGACAATCTGCGTCTTTACCCGGACCCGAACAGCGACCTGCTCAAGCAGGCCGTCGCGCGCTACTACGGCGTCGACGCGAATCGTGTGTTCCTCGGCAACGGTTCCGACGAAGTGCTGGCTCACGCCTACCACGCGTTCTTCCTGCAGGAAAAACCGCTGCTCTTCCCGGACATCAGCTACAGCTTTTACCCGGTGTACTGCGGCCTGTATGGCGTTGAGTACGAGGCGGTGCCGCTGGACGAGCAGTTCCAGATCCGCGTTGAGGACTACAGCCGCCCGAACGGCGGGATCATCTTCCCGAACCCCAATGCTCCGACCGGCTGCCTGCTCGCGCTGGAGGCAGTGGAGCAGATCCTCAAGGCCAATCCTGATTCGGTGGTGATCGTTGACGAAGCGTACATCGACTTCGGTGGCGAGACGGCCATCGGTCTGGTGGATCAGTACCCAAACCTGCTGGTCACGCAGACGCTGTCCAAGTCCCGTTCACTGGCCGGCCTGCGGGTCGGGCTGGCGGTCGGCCACCCCGATTTGATCGAGGCGCTGGAGCGGGTCAAGAACAGCTTCAACTCTTATCCGCTGGATCGCATGGCCATTGTCGGCGCTGCCGCCGCGTTCGATGATCGCGAGTACTTCGAGCAGACCTGCAAGCAGGTGATCGCGAGCCGTGAAATCCTGGTTGAGCAGCTGGAGGGCATAGGCTTTGAGGTGCTCCCATCGGCCGCGAATTTCATCTTCGCCCGTCACCCTCAGCATGATGCGGCGGGTCTTGCGGCCAAGGTGCGTGAGCAGGGCGTGATCGTGCGCCACTTCAAACAGGAACGCATCGCGCAATTCCTGCGCATTACCATCGGCACGCCTGAGCAGAATCAGGCGCTGGTGGATGCGTTGGGAGCGTTGTAGCGATTTATTGTAGGAGCGCGCTTGCCCGCGAGTGCGATGGGTCAATGGCTGATATCTTGCCTGACCGAACGCGATCGCGGGCAAGCGCGCTCCTACCGTTGGACGCGGCGAGCAGGCCAACAATCGGGTTGCCTGCACACCGCCTCGGCATGTCCGAAGCTTAATCCTCAGCCGCAGGCGCAGGCGCAGGCGCAGGCGTCTGTGGCGGACGCAGTCCCACTTCCGCCATCAACTTCAATTCCTTGCCGTTCCGCATGACTTGAATCGCAATCTTGTCTGTCGGTTTGGTCCGAGCGACCTGGTTCATCGACTTGCGTCCGTCACCGGCCGGTTCGCCATTGATGCTCAGAATCACGTCACCCAATTGCAGGCCGGCCTTCTGCGCCGGGCCGTCGCGGAAGATCCCGGCGACCACGATGCCTGGGCGATCCTTCAGGCCGAAGGATTCCGCCAGCTCCTGAGTCAGCGGCTGCACCTCGATCCCCAGCCAGCCGCGAATCACCTGGCCATGCTCGATGATCGACTTCATCACTTCCAGCGCCAACTTGGTTGGAATGGCAAAGCCGATCCCTTGAGAGCCGCCCGACTTGGAGAAGATCGCCGTGTTGATTCCGGTCAGGTTGCCATTGGCGTCCACCAGTGCGCCGCCCGAGTTGCCGGGGTTGATGGCCGCGTCGGTCTGGATGAAGTCCTCGTAGGTGTTGAGGCCCAGCTGGTTGCGCCCAGTGGCGCTGATGATGCCCATGGTCACCGTCTGGCCCACGCCAAACGGGTTGCCGATGGCCAAGGCAACATCGCCGATGCGGATGTTGTCGGAGCTGCCGAGGGTAATGGAGGGCAGGTTCTTCAGGTCGATCTTGAGGACCGCAAGGTCGGTTTCCGGATCGCTGCCGATCACCCGAGCGATGGTTTCGCGACCGTCCTTCAAGGCCACGACGATCTGGTCGGCGCCGGAGGTGACGTGGTTGTTGGTCAGCAAATAGCCTTCAGGGCTCATGATCACCGCCGAACCGAGGCTGGACTCCATTCGCCGCTGTTTGGGCAGGTTATCGCCGAAGAAACGCCGGAACTGCGGGTCTTCGAACAGCGGATGATTGGGTTTGTTGTTGACCATCTTGGTCGTGTACAGGTTGGCCACCGCAGGCGCGGCGCTGCTCACGGCATCGGCGTAGGACACCGGGCCTTGCTGGATGAAGGCCGTCTGTGGCGCCTGTTGCAGGTTGACGTCCTGGCTCGGCAGGCCGACCCACTGCGGATAGCGCTGAATAATCAATAAAGCGATAAGCACACCAGCAAGCAATGGCCAGCCGAGAAAACGCAGCGCTTTGAACATTGAACAAGGTCCTGAAGGAAAAAACGCAGCTTACCTGCGCCATAATGGCGGGCATTATACGAGGACCAGCACGGTCTGAAATGCCTATTTAGGAGACTTTTATGGCTGTTTCTCTGAACACACTCGTTGAGGAAGCGGACCGCTATCTGGGCAGCGCACGGGTTCAGGATTATTGCCCCAACGGCTTGCAGGTCGAAGGGCGGCCGCAGGTCACCCGGATCGTTTCCGGCGTCACCGCAAGCCAAGCCTTGCTCGATGCGGCGGTGGAGGCCGATGCCGACCTGATCCTGGTCCATCACGGGTACTTCTGGAAAGGTGAAGACGCGCGCATTACCGGCATGAAGCAGCGTCGTTTGAAGACCTTGCTCAAGCACGACATCAGCCTGCTGGCCTATCACTTGCCGCTGGATCTGCATCCTGAGGTGGGCAACAACGTGCAGTTGGCGCAGCAGCTCGACATCACTATAGAAGGCCCGCTCGATCCGGAAAACCCTCGCATCGTCGGGCTGGTCGGCTCGTTGTCCGAGCCCATGACGCCTCGGGATTTCGCTCATCGAGTGCAAAGTGCGTTGGGGCGCGAGCCGATGTTGATAGAGGGCAGCGGTATGGTCCGTCGCGTGGGTTGGTGCACGGGAGGGGGGCAGGGCTATATCGATCAGGCGGTGCTGGCCGGTGTCGATCTGTACCTGAGTGGCGAGGCGTCTGAGCAGACCTTCCACAGCGCTCGCGAAAACGACATCAGCTTCATCGCGGCTGGCCATCATGCCACCGAGCGTTATGGTGTGCAGGCGCTGGGCGATTACCTCGCGCGTCGATTTGCGCTGGAGCATCTGTTCATCGATTGCCCCAATCCGATTTGAGGTTAACCCACGCAACCACAGGTGCCCCCTGTGGGAGCCTGCTTGCTGGCGAAAGCAGTGTGTCATTCAACACATCTGTGGCTGAACTGACGCCTTCGCCAGCAAGCCGGCTCCCACAAAATGGTGACCGCAAATGCGACGGGTCCAAAGCCTGAGCTATATGTTTATACCGTTTCGATCTATGGGGGCCGCTGATTAGAATCAGGCCTCATGATAAAGTGCCTCGCTCGACAGAGCCCGCAGGCTCTCCATAAAGTACGTTATCCCGTGAGTAACCATGGTCGACAAACTGACGCATCTGAAACAGCTGGAGGCGGAAAGCATCCACATCATCCGCGAGGTCGCCGCCGAGTTCGATAACCCGGTGATGCTGTACTCGATCGGCAAGGACTCCGCCGTGATGCTGCACTTGGCGCGCAAGGCCTTCTTTCCGGGCAAGTTGCCGTTCCCGGTGATGCACGTGGACACACGTTGGAAGTTTCAGGAGATGTATCGCTTCCGCGACAAGATGGTCGAGGAGATGGGCCTTGAGCTGATCACCCACATCAACCCGGAAGGCGTGGCGCAGGACATCAACCCGTTCACCCACGGCAGCTCCAAGCACACCGACATCATGAAAACCCAGGGCCTGAAACAGGCGCTGGACAAGCACGGCTTCGACGCCGCTTTCGGCGGCGCGCGCCGCGACGAGGAGAAGTCCCGCGCCAAGGAGCGCGTGTATTCCTTCCGCGACAGCAAGCACCGCTGGGACCCGAAGAACCAGCGTCCCGAGCTCTGGAACGTGTACAACGGCAACGTCAACAAGGGCGAGTCGATCCGCGTGTTCCCGCTGTCCAACTGGACCGAACTGGACATCTGGCAGTACATCTACCTCGAAGGCATCCCGATCGTCCCGTTGTACTTCGCCGCCGAGCGTGAAGTCATCGAGAAGAACGGCACCCTGATCATGATCGACGACGATCGCATCCTTGAGCACCTCACCGACGATGAAAAAGCACGCATCGTCAAGAAGAAGGTGCGTTTCCGTACTCTTGGCTGCTACCCGCTGACGGGCGCTGTCGAATCCGAGGCCGAGACCCTGACGGACATCATTCAGGAGATGCTCCTGACCCGTACGTCCGAACGCCAGGGCCGCGTCATCGACCACGATGGCGCCGGTTCCATGGAAGACAAGAAACGCCAAGGCTACTTCTAATTTTCAGGGTCTCCTCATGTCGCACCAATCTGATTTGATCAGCGAGGACATCCTCGCCTACCTGGGCCAGCACGAACGTAAGGAGATGCTGCGCTTTCTGACCTGTGGCAACGTCGACGACGGCAAGAGCACGTTGATCGGCCGTTTGCTGCACGACTCCAAGATGATCTACGAAGATCACCTGGAAGCCATCACCCGTGACTCCAAGAAGTCCGGCACCACCGGCGATGACGTCGACCTGGCGTTGCTGGTGGACGGTCTGCAAGCCGAGCGCGAGCAGGGCATCACCATTGACGTGGCCTACCGTTACTTCTCGACGGCCAAACGCAAATTCATCATCGCCGACACCCCCGGCCATGAGCAGTACACCCGCAACATGGCCACCGGCGCGTCCACCTGTGACCTGGCGATCATCCTGGTCGACGCACGTTACGGCGTGCAGACCCAGACCCGTCGCCACAGCTACATCGCGTCGCTGCTGGGTATCAAGCACATCGTGGTCGCCATCAACAAGATGGACCTCAATGGCTTCGACGAGACCATTTTCGAGCAGATCAAGGCCGACTACCTGAAGTTCGCCGATCGTATCTCCCTGAAACCGACCACCATGGAATTCGTTCCGATGTCGGCGCTCAAGGGCGACAACGTGGTGAACAAGAGCGAGCGTTCGCCTTGGTACACCGGCCAGTCGCTGATGGAAATCCTCGAAACCGTCGAGATCGCCAGCGACCGCAATCTCGACGACCTGCGCTTCCCCGTGCAGTACGTCAACCGCCCGAACCTGAACTTCCGTGGCTTTGCCGGGACGCTGGCCAGCGGCATCGTGCGCAAGGGCGACGAAGTCGTCGTGCTGCCCTCGGGCAAGGGCAGCCGGGTTAAATCCATCGTCACCTTCGAAGGTGAGCTGGAACACGCAGGCCCAGGTCAGGCCGTGACCCTGACCATGGAAGACGAAATCGACATCTCCCGTGGCGACCTGTTGGTGCACGCCGACAATGTCCCGCAAGTGGCTGACGCCTTCGACGCCATGTTGGTGTGGATGGCTGAAGAGCCGATGCTGCCGGGCAAGAAGTACGACATCAAGCGCGCCACGTCTTATGTGCCGGGCTCGATTGCCAGCATCACCCACCGGGTCGATGTGAACACGCTGGAAGAAGGTCCTGCCAGCGCGTTGCAACTGAACGAAATCGGTCGCGTGAAGATCAGCCTTGATGCGCCGATCGCCCTGGACGGCTACGACAGCAACCGCACCACCGGCGCGTTCATCGTCATCGATCGCTTGACCAATGGCACCGTCGCGGCGGGCATGATCATCGCCAAGCCGGTGGTGGCGGGTCACGAAACCCATCACGGCGCGCTGGCTCACGTTTCGGTCGAGGAGCGCGCCCAGCGTTTCGGCCAGAAGCCTGCCACCGTGTTGTTCAGCGGCCTGTCTGGCGCGGGCAAGAGCACACTGGCCTACGCCGTCGAGCGCAAGCTGTTCGACATGGGGCGCGCGGTGTTCGTCCTTGACGGCCAGAACCTGCGTCACGACCTGAACAAAGGTCTGCCGCAGGATCGCGCCGGTCGCACCGAGAACTGGCGTCGTGCCGCGCACGTGGCGCGTCAGTTCAACGAAGCGGGCTTGCTGACCCTGGCGGCGTTCGTCGCACCGGATGCAGCGGGTCGCTCCAACGCCAAGGCGCTGATCGGGGACGATCGCCTGATCACCGTTTACGTTCAAGCGTCGCCTCAGGTTTGTAGCGAGCGTGATCCGCAGGGCCTGTACGCAGCTGGCAAGGACAACATCCCGGGTGAGTCCTTCCCGTACGACGTGCCGCTGGATGCCGATCTTGTGATCGACACCCAATCGCTGAACGTCGAAGAAAGCGTCAAGCAAGTGCTGGATCTGCTGCGAGTCCGCGGCGCGATCTAAGCGTTTTTTGATGCACAAGAAACCCGCCAGCGATGGCGGGTTTTTTTATGGGTGTGATTTCAGCGGCGCACCGCCTTTCCCCTGTGAGAGCGAATTCATTCGCGATTGGCCAGTACATCCAACACGTATTCGCTGGATGTACCACCGCATCGCGAATGAATTCGCTCCCACAGGGGACGATGCAGCCCCTGTGTTCTTTCATCAGGACCAGATGGCGATCACAACGCTAATCGCGATGGCGAGCGCCCCTCGCAGCGTCGATCAAATGTGTGCTTCTCGCACAGCTTTTCCCAGCGCGACTCATACTCCTCCTGCTCCGTGATGTAGCAATCCCTGACGCAGTCCTGCGAAACGCAACCCGTCAGCGCGACGCACGCCGCGACTGTTTTGATGATGTGCATGACCCCTCCTGAAGACCGAAATGGAGCATAGGGTTTGTCGAGAAGCGTTGTAACCGGGCATGTCCTGAAAGTGCGTAAGGCATTTCCGAACGCCCACAAAAAAGCCCGCCACTGATCACCTCAGGGGCGGGCTTTTCGATGGGTATCGTCTTACTTCTTCAAGCCGTAATGCTCATCCAGCATGCCCGGGGTGTTTGGCGCTTTTGGCGCGTAGTCACGTGGTGGCTCGGCGGCGGTGCGTGGCGGGGTCAGGCGGTCGCGTGGCGGTTGCAGTGCATCGGGGTGCAGGGCGGCGAGCAGGCGCTGGCGGGTCAGGTCGTCCAGGGCCAGACGGTTGGCGCCCTCGGCGAGGTGTTCCTGTACGTCCTGATAGCTCTGGGACAGCTTCTGCACCAGGTTGGCCGTGCTGTTGAAGTGGGTGACCACCTCGTTCTGATAGGTGTCGAAACGCTCCTGAACGTCATCCAGCTGGCGCTGAGTGCTGTTAGGCGCGGCATTGGGCAGCGCACGCGCCACGAAGAAACCGATGGCGACACCAACGATCAGGGCGATAGTCGGCAGCAACCAAACTAAGAGCGAGTAATCCACGAGTCCTTCCTCTATAAACGGCTTTGCTTTACGTTAACGGCTCGAACCTGCGCTGTATAGCGGCGACGCGTCGCCCACATGCCAGCCACAGACAATCAGCTAGACGAGTCGACCCAATTGAAGGTCACGGAGTTCATTCTTGCTCATGCGTGAAACCCCTGTATTCATCGACGGCCCGGTGGGCCAACTCCAAGCCCTGTACCTTGACCTGGAAGGGGCCAAGGGCGTGGCGCTGATCTGCCATCCTAACCCGGTTCAGGGCGGCACGATGCTCAATAAAGTCATCTCGACCCTGCAACGCACCGCGCGGGACGCAGGATACATCACGCTGCGTTTCAATTATCGCGGCGTCGGCGAAAGTGCGGGGGCCTCGGACATGGGGCAGGGCGAAGTCGATGACGCCGAAGCTGCGGCGACCTGGCTGCGGGAGAAACACCCGGATCTGCCAATGACCCTGTTCGGTTTCTCCTTCGGTGGTTTTGTCGCGGCCACCCTGGGCGGGCGTCTGGAAGCCAAGGGTGAAACGCTGAACCATCTGTTCATGGTCGCGCCTGCGGTCATGCGTATCGCTGACCCGAGTGCGCTGGCGCAAAAGGCGCCGCTGACCCTGATCCAGCCGGAAACCGACGAGGTGGTCGACCCACAACTCGTATATGCCTGGTCTGACGCACTCTCGCGCCCCCATGAGCTGCTGAAAGTGGCAGAATGCGGACACTTTTTCCACGGCAAGCTGACCGACCTCAAGGATCTGGTCCTGCCGCGCCTCTGAATCGATTGCCGCACCCAGCATAAGCGACCTGCCATGACCACTCGTATCCTGACCGGTATCACCACCACCGGTACGCCCCATTTGGGCAACTACGCCGGTGCCATTCGCCCGGCCATCGTCGCCAGCCGCCAGAGCGATGCCGATTCGTTCTACTTCCTGGCCGATTATCACGCGCTGATCAAATGCGATGACCCGCTGCGCATTCAGCGCTCGCGTCTGGAAATCGCCGCAACCTGGCTGGCAGCCGGTCTGGATGTCGATCGCGTGACCTTCTATCGTCAGTCCGACATTCCGGAAATTCCCGAGCTGACCTGGCTGCTGACCTGCGTGGCTGGCAAGGGCCTGCTCAACCGCGCCCACGCCTACAAGGCGTCGGTGGACAAGAACGTCGAAGCCGGTGAAGACCCGGACGCCGGCATCACCATGGGCCTGTTCAGTTACCCGGTGCTGATGGCCGCCGACATCCTGATGTTCAACGCTCATCAGGTGCCAGTGGGGCGCGACCAGATCCAGCACGTCGAAATGGCGCGCGACATTGGTCAGCGTTTCAACCACCTGTTCGGCCAGGGCAAAGAGTTCTTCGTCATGCCCGAAGCGCTGATCGAAGAGAGCGTGGCGACCTTGCCGGGCCTGGACGGCCGCAAGATGTCGAAGAGCTACGACAACACCATTCCATTGTTCAGCAGCGCCAAGGAGATGAAGGACGCGATTTCGCGCATCGTCACCGACTCGCGCCTGCCCGGCGAAGCGAAAGATCCGGACAATTCGCACCTGTTCACCCTCTATCAGGCATTCGCCAGCAATGATCAAAGCGAAGCGTTCCGCGCCGACCTGCTGCAAGGCCTGGGTTGGGGCGAGGCCAAGCAGCGTCTGTTCCAGCTGCTCGACAGCGAACTGGGCGAAGCCCGCGAGAACTACCATCGTCTGATTGAGCGCCCAGCCGATCTGGAGGACATTCTGCACGCCGGCGCACAGAAGGCACGTCGCATTGCCACGCCGTTTTTGGGTGAGCTGCGTGAAGCTGTCGGCTTGCGTTCGTTCCGCGAAACCACGCCAGTCGTTGCAGCCACCAAGAAGAAGGCCAGCAAGGGTGCGCGCTTCGTCAGCTTCCGTGAAGACGATGGCAGCTTCCGTTTCCGCCTGCTGGCGGCTGATGGCGAGCAGTTACTGTTGTCCCGCTCGTTCACGGACGGCAAGGCGGCGGGCGCGGTGAGCAAACAGCTGCAACAAGGCGGCGATCTGGACATTCGCACAGAGGGCCAGGCGTTCAGCGTATGGCTTGATGGCGCATGCGTGGCCGACAGTCCTGCCTTCGCTGACGCCGCTGCCCGCGACGCTGCGGTCGAGAGCCTGAAACTGGCCCTGGCGCCACAACAGGATTAATTGCCATTACAACGGGCCGTCGCTACAGTGTCGGCCCGTTTTTGCTCCCTTGCGGCGGCTCCGTACGAAATGTTTCGAGCGAAGGTCAGGCAAGGCGAAAACAGCCGAGGAAGCGGAGTTTAGGCCCCTAAATGAGCATTCCGAGGCTGTTTTCAACGCAGCATCACCGAGCGCAGATACATTTCGTACGAGCCGAAAGACTATGACTCCCCTAGAAAGCTATCAAAACGACCTTAAAAAGCCTGAATTCTTCCACGATGCCGCTCAGGAAAACGCTGTGCGTCATCTGCAGCGCCTGTATGACGATCTGGTCGCGGCCCACGAGAACAAGCCTGGCCTGTTCGGCAAGCTGTTCGGCAAGAAAGAAGTCACGGTGATCAAGGGCCTGTACTTCTGGGGCGGCGTTGGCCGTGGCAAGACCTACCTGGTCGACACCTTCTTCGAAGCGCTGCCGTTTGAAGACAAGATGCGCACGCACTTCCACCGCTTCATGAAACGCGTCCACGAGGAGATGAAAAACCTCAAGGGCGAAAAGAACCCGCTGACCCTGATCGCCAAGCAGTTCGCGGGCGAAGCGCGAGTCATCTGCTTCGACGAGTTCTTCGTCTCCGACATCACCGACGCCATGATCCTCGGCACGCTGATGGAAGAGCTGTTCAAGAACGGCGTGACCCTGGTTGCCACCTCGAACATCGTGCCGGACGGCCTGTACAAGGACGGCCTGCAGCGCGCCCGCTTCCTGCCGGCCATCGCGCTGATCAAGCAGAACACCGACATCGTCAACGTCGACAGCGGCGTGGACTATCGTCTGCGTCATCTGGAGCAGGCCGAGCTGTTCCATTTCCCGCTCAACGAAGCGGCTCAGGACAGCATGCGCAAAAGCTTCCGCGCGCTGACCCCCGAGTGCACCAAGGCTGTGGAAAACGATGTGCTGATCATCGAAAACCGTCAGATCAAGGCGCTGCGCACCTGCGACGACGTGGCCTGGTTCGACTTCCGCGAGCTGTGCGACGGCCCTCGCAGTCAAAACGACTACATCGAGCTCGGCAAGATCTTTCACGCCGTGTTGCTCAGTGGCGTTGAGCAGATGAGCGTCACCACCGACGACATCGCTCGGCGTTTCATCAACATGGTCGATGAGTTCTACGACCGCAACGTCAAACTGATCATCTCGGCTGAAGTTGAGTTGAAGGATCTTTACACCGGTGGGCGTCTGAACTTCGAGTTCCAGCGCACGTTGAGTCGCTTGCTGGAAATGCAGTCCCACGAGTTCCTGTCTCGGGCGCACAAGCCTTAAGAGAATTCGACAAAAAACGCCCGCATCTTGCGGGCGTTTTTATTGATGGCGTCCATTGTAGGAGCGCGCTTGCCCGCGATGGCGATTGATCAGTCAGAACAGGGTTGTCTGACACGACGCTATAGCGGGCAAGCGCGCTCCTACAGGCTATTCAGGCCGCCTGCTGAAATTGTTGGCGATACTGATTGGGCGACAGCTCGGTGTGTTGCCGGAACAGTCGTGCGAAAAAGCTCGCATCGTCGTAGCCGACTTCGTAGCTGATGGTCTTGATGCTCTTGCGCGATCCTGACAACAGGCCCTTGGCGGTTTCGATGCGCAGGCGTTGCAGATAGTGCAGCGGTTTGTCGCCCGTGGCCGTCTGGAAGCGACGCATGAAGTTGCGAATGCTCATGCCATGTTCCCGCGCTACGTCTTCGAAGCGGAATTTGTCGGCGAAGTGCTCTTCGAGCCAGTGCTGGATCTGCAGGATGATCACATCCTGATGCAGTTTCTGACCGCCGAAGCCCATTCGGCCTGGCGAGTAGCTGCGCTGGACTTCATACAGGATGTCTCGCGCCACGGTTTGCGCGACGTTGGCGCCGCAGAAACGCTCGATCAGGTAGATGTACAGGTCACACGCCGAAATGGTCCCGCCCGCGCAATACAGGTTGTCGGCGTCGGTCAGGTGCTTCTCCTGATTGAGCAGCACCTTGGGAAACCGCTCGGCGAATTCGTTGAAGAACCGCCAGTAGGTGGTCGCCTCCTTGCCATCGAGCAGCCCGGCTTCGGCCAGCCAGAACACGCCACTGGCCTCGCCGCACAGCACGGCGCCGCGGGCGTGCTGTTCACGCAGCCAAGGCAGGATTTGTGAGTAGCGTTGTCGCAGGGTGTCGAAGTTATCGACAAAGGCTGGGAGGATGATGATGTCGGCGTTTTCGAGCGCGCCGTCCACCGGCAACACGACTTCGCTGAAGCTGCGAACTTGCTGGCCGTCGGGGCTGACGAGACGGGTTTCAAAAGCGGCTTTGAGGCCTTGGCCCAACTGTTTGCCATAGCGCAGGCTGGCCAGATGGAAGAAGTCCTTGGCCTGGGTCAAAGTGGACGCGAAGATTCCATCGATCGCGAGGATGCTGACGCGCCGCAATGGCACGTTGTGTTGAGTAGACATAATCTGTTGTTCTTATAAGGGAAAGTGGTCAAGCAACGGCGTGATCGTCTTATTTTTTGTCGGATGTGTCCAGTGTCGTCGTCAAATTCCTCGGCATACGCTCTGTTCGCACTGCTCCCCGACGATCCCTCAAGACAAGGTGCCCCATGCTCCCAAGAACTCTTTTCAGCCCGGAACACGAGCTTTTCCGCGACAGCGTGCGCAAGTTTCTCGAGCAGGAGGCCGCGCCATTTCATGCGCAATGGGAGAAGCAGGGGCACATCGATCGCACCCTGTGGAACCGCGCGGGGGAGCAGGGCATGTTGTGTTCGCACCTGCCTGAGGCCTACGGCGGCATGGCGGCGGACTTTCTCTACACCACCGTCGTGATCGAGGAAATCTACCGGCTGGGCCTGACCGGCATCGGGTTTTCCCTGCACTCGGACATCGTCGCACCCTACATCCTGCATTACGGCAGCGAGGCTTTGAAGCAGAAATACCTGCCGAAGATGGTGTCTGGCGAGATGGTGACTGCTATCGCGATGACCGAACCGGGCGCTGGCTCTGACCTTCAGGGCGTGAAGACCACAGCGGTGCTCGACGGCGATGAGTACGTTATCAATGGCTCCAAGACGTTTATCACCAATGGCTTCCTGGCGGATCTGGTCGTCGTCGTAGCCAAGACCGACCCCAAAGCGGGCGCCAAGGGCACCAGCTTGTTTTTGGTGGAGGCGGGTACGCCGGGCTTCGAAAAGGGCAAGCGCCTGGAGAAAGTCGGCATGAAGGCCCAGGACACGTCCGAATTGTTCTTTCAGGACGTCAGAGTACCCAAGGAGAACCTGCTGGGCCAAGCCGGGATGGGCTTTGCCTATCTCATGCAGGAGCTGCCCCAGGAGCGCCTGACGGTTGCCATCGGTGCCATCGCCTCGGCCGAAGCGGCCTTGCAGTGGACGCTGGAGTACACCCGTGAGCGCAAGGCGTTTGGTCAGGCGATTGCCGACTTTCAGAACACCCGTTTCAAGTTGGCGGAAATCGCCACTGAAGTGCAGATCGGCAGGGTCTTCATTGACCGCTGTCTTGAGTTGCATCTGCAGGGCAAGCTGGATGTCCCGACAGCAGCCATGGCCAAGTACTGGGCGACGGATTTGCAATGCAAGGTGCTCGACGAATGCGTGCAGCTGCATGGCGGGTACGGTTTCATGTGGGAATACCCGATTGCGCGCGCGTGGGCGGATGCGCGGGTGCAGCGGATTTATGCAGGGACCAACGAGATCATGAAGGAGATTATTGCGCGGGCTTTGTAGGGGCGGGGTGGGCTGACTCGGATGGGACTGTTGTTGCGAAACCCTGTGGGAGATTCTATGTTTGGGGGGCAACCCCCAAACGTCTGGCAGGGTCGTAATCCTGCTTTTTCTTCAGCAACG